>JBCDIP010000682.1:0-1545 GCA_038748855.1 Pseudomonadota bacterium | reverse complement strand
GCCCTGGTCATCGGCAACGACACTTACGAAAGCGTGCCCAAGCTGCAGAAAGCCCGCAATGACGCCATCGCCATGGGCGAGGCGCTCACCAAGATGGGGTTCGATGTGCTCTCAGCGCGCGATGTGGGCCGCCGGGCCATGAGCCGGGCACTGGCGGAGTTTGAGAAGAAGATCGAACCGGGCGACGTGGCGCTGCTGTTCTTCGCAGGCCACGGCTTTGCCATTGACGGCACCAATTACCTTCTGCCTGTGGACGTGCCCAAGGCGGGCCCGGGGGAGGAGGCGATTGTGGCTGACGCCTCTTTTGCCGCCAATGGGCTGGCCGACCGGTTGCGCCGCAAAGGGGCCTCCACAGCGGTGATGATCCTGGATGCCTGCCGTGACAATCCGTTTGCCGTTGAGGGAAAACGCTCGCTGGCGGGAACGCGGGGCCTTGCCCGCATGTCGCCGTCTGAGGGTATGTTTGTGCTCTATTCGGCCGGAACGGGGCAGGCCGCGCTCGACCGGCTGGGGGAGAACGATGCCCACCAGAACTCCGTCTTCACCCGCACCCTTCTGGCCGAGTTGAACAAGCCCGAGCTCTCCATGGTGCAGGTGGCCAAGCGCACCCAAGTTGCCGTGCGCAAGCTGGCGCGCAAGGTGGGGCACGAGCAAACGCCGGCCTATTACGACCAGATTATCGGCGACCTCTATCTGGCGCCCAAGGGCGGCGCCACACCCGGCGCGGTCACCACCCTGCAGGAAGGCCAGGGCGAAAGCGTCTTGCCCAAGACCAACCAGCAGCTGGCCGCACTGCCGCCGGTGAGCGCGAAGCCGCTGGTGAATTTCTCGCGCTCCAATGCGGGCTGGATGATCTATGTCTCCCTGCCTGAGGCGGCCACCCAGTTTGGCTATCGTGTGGGCAAGGAAGGGAACTTTATCGACCCGGGGTTCCATAACCACCTGGACCAGCGCACGGGCCGGCCCGCGCCTAAGACCGATTTCGTGCTGCCCGGCGATCACCCGCCGGCGACGATATACGTGACGTGGCGGGACAAACGCGGCGAGCAGGCCGATGTGTTCCCCATTGCGTTCAATCCCAATGCGGCTCTGGCGGATGGGCAAATGAAGATCCTTGAACAGCTCTGGACTGCCTGGATTGCGTTCCGGGAGTATAACGGGATGAAAGTCTACTTCACCCACTTGATCAGCTACCGCTGCGGCATCAAAGAGGTGAGGTATGGTTTGGGCAAAGGTGCGCCGGACAAGATCTGGCCGTTGCCGCCGTGTGATGCGTCCAATCCTCATTCGGTGCCGAACGATGCGAAAATCTACATGAACATTACACGCTCGACGGCGGCCATGACGGTGCAGCTGCTCTACCAGAACGGAACTGAATCAGAGGTGCGTCAGTTCAATGTGAAGTAGGGAGCCGGGCCTGGCGTCCCCGAAAAGGAGTACCCATGTCTCTCACGGAACTGCTGGTGCCCACCTATCAGAACATGCTGAGAGCCTTGTCCGCATGGCTTGAAAAGGCGCAAGCGAACTCCGAGGAGGCTCTGTCCT
>JBCDIP010000681.1:0-1546 GCA_038748855.1 Pseudomonadota bacterium | reverse complement strand
CGCTGCATGAGCTGGGGCACAGCTATGCGGTGAAAAACTGGGGCGGGGAGGTGCATGAGATGGGGCTCATGTTCCTGGTGTTCATCCCCGTGCCTTATGTGGACGCCTCCGCTGCGGCGGCATTTCCGCAAAAGTGGCGCCGGGCACTGGTGGGGGGCGCCGGCATTCTGGTGGAGCTCTTCCTGGCCACGGTGGCGCTGTTCGTGTGGTTGGATGCAGAGCCCGGGCTGGTCAGAACCCTGGCGTTCAACGTTATGCTGATCGGCGGGGTTTCCACCTTGCTCTTCAACGGCAATCCACTGCTGCGCTTTGACGGGTATTATGTCTTGGCTGACCT
Organism: Pseudomonadota bacterium; assembly: GCA_038748855.1. Taxonomy (GTDB): domain Bacteria; phylum Pseudomonadota; class Alphaproteobacteria; order Rhizobiales; family CAJQND01; genus JAAEUE01. Next base: position 1,209 of record JBCDIP010000681.1, on the reverse strand, counting down.
GGTGGAGATCCCCAACCTCGGCCAGCGTTCGAACCGTTATCTCTTCTATCTTATGCAGCGCTATCTGTTTGGCGCTGAAGAGGCCGTCTCGCCGGTGACCGCGCCTGGGGAGCGCAAATGGTTCGTCGGTTATGGCCTTTCCGCCTTTATCTATCGCCTGTTCATCATGGTGGTCATCATCTCGTTCGTGGCCACCAAGTTCTTCATTGTCGGCGTCTTGTTGGCCATCTGGGCTGTGTGTCTCATGTACGGCCTGCCTTTGGCCAAGGGCGTGTGGTTCTTGTTCACCAGCCCGGTGCTCAACCGGTGCCGTGGGCGGGCGGTCGCTGTCACCGGCAGCGTTATTGCGGCGGTAATCGTAGCGGGCCTTGCGGTGCCTGTGCCCTACGGCACTGTAAGCGAAGGCGTGCTGTCACCCCCTGGCGAGGCGATCATCAATGCGCGCACGGAGGGCTTTGTGGCTGAAATCCTGGCCGAACCCAAGTCCCAGGTAGAAATCGGCACACCCTTGATCCGCATGGAAGACCTGCTGCTCAACGGGCGTGTGAAGGTGCTCAAAGCGGAAGTGCGCGAGCTGCAGCGCCGCCTCAATGCGGTTACCGTGTCGGATCGGGCGGAAGCCAAAATCGTGCGCGAGCGGTTGCGCCATGCCAATGCGGAGCTAGCGTTGAGTGAGCAACGGTTTAAGGACCTGATCGTGCGCAGCGAGACCAAGGGTGAGTTTGTCTTGCCACGAGCAGAGGATCTGCCGGGCAGATACGTGCAGAAGGGCGACACGCTCGCCTTTGTCTCAGATTTTGCAAGTCCTGTGGCCAAGGTGGTGGTGGGCCAGGATGTGGTGGATCTCGTTCGGCGGCGCACCCGGGCCATTGAAGTCCGGTTGGTCAACGATCTGTGGACCATCGTCAACGCTGAGAAGAACTTTGAAAATTCCGGCGGCAACAGACCGGTTGCCCAGCGTTGCGCTCAGCACAGCAGGTGGAGGGGCCATCGTCATGGATCCGGCTGCCAAGGACTATCCCAAAACCCTGAGCAAGATTTTCGAGCTGGAGCTCAAGCTGCTTGAGCCTGTGCCAGACCGCATCATCGGCGCGCGGGTCTATGTGCGCTTCGATCATGGTCCAGAGGCCTTGGTCTGGCGGCTTTACCGCAGCGCACGGCAGACGTCTGTGACAGGGGCTTAGACATTGAACCTGCTCAAGAAAATCT
>JBCDIP010000680.1:0-1562 GCA_038748855.1 Pseudomonadota bacterium | reverse complement strand
TTGCTTGGCCTTCTCTAACAGGGGCAGCAGCTCAAAGCGGAATTTTCGGCGTCCGAAGGGGAACATCTCCAACAGGACCATATCCGGCTGCATCTCGTCGAACAAAGCCAGGAGTTGGTCACGGCGATTGGCCTCCCAGGCTTCATCCAGGGGATTACCGTCAAGATCCACCAGCGATTTGAAGCTGATATCTCCGCTCCGGCACGGCGGCAATTGCACCACGGGCACGTCACCAAAGCCAATCTCGTCAATGGGCTCACCGCCGGAGACCATGGTGATGGGAACACCTGTTTCCTTAATGGCCCGTGCAATGGCACCTGCGCGCCGTAAATGCCCAATACCCAGCAGATGCTGTACGTAGAAAAGAACGCCGCTCATGTCGCCTCCAAGTCCAGATTGAGTTTATCAATCTGCAAAGTGCCGTCTTCGAATGTGAATAGATGAACCGCTCGCCAGTTCAATTTGTGCTCAGGCTTTCCGGTCATGTCCCAGCCCGTTGCCAATGCGTAGAGAGCCCGGATAACCCCTTTGTGTGTCACCACGCCGGTATCCTCAGTGAGCCGCTGCAGCCAGGGCAGTACCCGCTCTTGCACTTGCCTGGGGCTCTCTCCGCCCGGCGGCATCAGGTCCAGACCGCGCGCCTCTTGCGCCGCCATCACCTCAGCATGTTTTGAGCGCAGATCTGCGAGCCGTTCGCCTTCCCACTCACCCCAGGACATTTCCACCATGTCCAACGCCATTTCGCCATGGATGCCCATAACAGCGGCCGTTTCTCGGGCACGCACCAGGGGAGAACAATACCATCGAAATGCATAAAGCTCTTCCGGGAGGCGACGACCGGTAACTTCTTCACGACCTTCGTCGCTTAAAGGAATGTCGCTGCGACCTTGCAGCCGATGCTCTTTGTTCCAATCGGTTGGACCATGACGGAGTAGCGCAAGCCTAATCATGGGGCAGTCTCCTCAACAGCCTCTGTGAGCCAGCCATCCAACGCCCGCGCAGCTCCGGACAAGGAATGATGACGTTCTACATTCACGCGGGCAGCTTCTCCCATCCGGTTCAATAGATCTCGCTCAATAAGTAGTTTAGCCATAGCTCGGGTAAATGCCTCTGTATCACCTTCCGGCGGCAGCAAGCCGGTGAGGCCTTTGACAACGATGTCTGGCACCCCGCCGGAGGCACCGGCAATCACCGGGACGCCTGCCGCTTGGGCCTCCAGCAATGCCATGCCATAGGCCTCGCGAATTGCCGGCCACACAAACAGATCGGATTGGTGCAGCGTATCTTGGATTTCTTCGGCGGGTAGTTTACCGCGGTACCGAATGCGGTCGCTGGGCGGCAGCACCTTTTCCACTTTAGATCGCGCACTGCCGTCCCCGATGATGGTAAGACGCCAAGGCGTTTCCTCCAACCGAGACAATGCCTCACCAAGCAACTGATAGGAGGCCAACTTATCGCCGGGACGCATCATCGCCACGGTAACCAGCTCACATCTGCGGTTTGGTAGCCGCTCCTGTTTTTCGGCCACCCCACGAACCTCGATGAACGGCTTCATATGCACA
>JBCDIP010000679.1:0-1607 GCA_038748855.1 Pseudomonadota bacterium | reverse complement strand
TTCAACAATGCGCCAGATATAGACCACTGCCATCAGGGAGCTGATGACGATGAGTGCGGCGAGCGCATACCCAAGGCCGCCCCTCTCCAGGACGGCGGACAGCAGATACCACTTGCTCACAAAGCCGGCGGTTCCGGGAATGCCAATGAGGCTGAGGCCAGCGGCCACCATTGCGGCCATGGTCCAGGGCATGCGCTTGGCGGCGCCGGCCAGATCGCTGAGCGTCAGGCTGGAGAAGTGCATGGCCAGACCCGCAGCGGCCAGGAACAAGGTGCCCTTGGCGAGCGCGTGGTTGAACATGTGGACGATGGACGAGATGAGGCCCGTCTCGCTCACCAGGCTCGCGCCTAAGAGGATGTAGCCGATCTGCGCAATCGACGAGAAGGCAAAGAGGCGTTTGAGGTTCTGCTCATAGATCGCCACTGCTGAACCCACCACAATGCCCAACGCGGCAAGGGGCATCAGGAACTGGGCAAACTGCAAGGCATGGTCCGCCAGATTCGGCTGGAACGCAATGAAGTCCATGCGGATCAGCACGTAGAGTTGCACCTTGGTGGAGCAGGCGGCCAGGAACACGGTCACCATATGCGGGGCGTACGTGTAGGCATTGGGCAGCCAGACGTGCAATGGGAAGACGGCGGCTTTGAGCGCCAGACCCACGGTGATGAAACCCACGGCTGCGAGCACGGAGTTCTGGTCTGCTGCCAGCGGCAGGCGCTGGACGATGTCGGCAATGTTCAACGTGCCGGTCATCAGGTAGATCAGCCCCACGCCGATCAAATAGAACGTGGCGCCTATGGTGCCGATGATCAGGTATTTGAACACCGCCGGAAGCGCCCGCCTGTCCGGCCCGCCGGCAATCAGGATGTAGCTAGCGAGCGACGCAATCTCCATGAAGACGAAGATGTTGAATGCATCCCCGGTCACCACAATCCCGGACAGCCCGGCCAGCGCCAGCAGCCAGGCGGCATAGAACAGGGGCTGGCGGTCCACCTCGATCTGGGCGGAGATGCTGCGCTCTGAGGCGATCAGCGCCAGGGTGGAGGCACCCGTGATCACCAGCAGCAGAATGGCCGACAGCGCATCCACATGCAGCTCGATCCCGTAAGGCGGCTCCCACGAGCCGAGCTTATAGGTGTAAGTCTTTCCAGCCAGGGCACCGGCGGCGAGCGAAATGGCGTTGAAGGTGGCGTAAGCGCTCACCAGCGTGGCGAGGCCCCACGCAACGCCGCGGCCCGCGAGCATCACCAGCACGGGTGCAAAGATCAGCGGCGCAACGACCTGAAGCGCCGGAAGATGGCTCCCCAAACCGCTCACGACCGGTCAATCTCCTGCACTTCATGCTCCTCGATGGAGCCATATTCTTCCTTGATCCGCACAATGATCCCAAGCCCGAGGGCCGTGGTGGAAATGCCCACCACAATGGCGGTGAGGATCAAAACCTGAGGCAACGGATTGGAGTAAACGGCATTCTCAGCGCCCGCCTGAATGATGGGCGCGGTGCCGCCGTCGATCTTGCTCATGGAGATGTAGAGCAGGAACACCGCCGCCTGGAAAATCGTCAGCCCGATCAGCTTCTTGATGAAGTTGGACTTCGCCATGGAGGC
>JBCDIP010000678.1:0-1618 GCA_038748855.1 Pseudomonadota bacterium | reverse complement strand
CTTGGCCCGGCCATCTTCGATGTTGATACCCGTGACATGGGCCCCCGTTACGATGTTCAGTTTTTTGCGGCCCCGGGCCGGGTTCAGGTAGCACCGGGCGGTCGAGGCCCGAACGCCGTTGCGTGTGGTGATCTGGTAGGCAGCCGCCCCTTCGGTCTTCGCACCGTTGTAATCGTCCGTGACCGGCAGGCCCAATTGGCGGGCTGCTTCAAAGTACTCGTTGCATAGGGGGTGGATCTGTTGGGAAACATCCTGAACGGCAAGCGGACCGTTGCCGCCGCGAACATCTGTGCCGCCGTTGGACCAGCTTTCCAGTTTCTTATAATAGCTTTGGGCAGTGTCCCAGCCCCAGCCCTCAGCGCCGGCAGCGGCCCAATCCTCAAAATCATTGGGCAGGCCTCGCGCCCAAACCATCGCATTGATTGAGCTGGACCCCCCGAGCACCTTTCCCCTTGGCCAGTAAGACTGGCGGTTTGAGATCCCCGGATCGCGCTCCGTCCGATACTTCCAGTTGATCCGGGCGTTGTAGTAGGACATGCCGTATCCGATCGGCATATGAATGAAAGGGCTCCAGTCCCGCCCGCCAGCCTCAAGCAGCAGAACCGATCGCCTGCCGTCTGCGCTAAGACGGTTTGCGAGGACGCAACCGGCTGAACCGGCACCGACGATGATAAAGTCGAACGTTTCCAAGTGTTGGAGCTCCGCCCCTCAGCTCGGCGTCAAGACGCCGGAAGTTGACCCGCCCATGCCTTATGAGCCGAGCGGGCCGCGCGGCGCAATCCAAATATTGCCGATACCCAGAGTTATGTGCGCACCGCTCAACCGCCCGCGCTCTGCTTCTTGGCTTCTGATTCCTGCGGGCGAGCTTTCACCTTCAGGCTCTCTGCACACTTCTTGAAGGGGCCCCAATAGATCCCGCTTAAGGTTTGGAACTGCTCCATCTCATGGGCCTCAATGCCAAACTTCACCCGTTCATTGTGACGGGGCAGGTAGAGGGTGCCCAGCATGGTGTCCCAGAACGAAAATATATGCCCGAAGTTGGTGTCATAGTGCCTGACACTGGTGGAGTGATGCACCTGGTGCTGGGCCGGGGAGATGAAGATTTTGTTCCAGAAATCTCCATAAGAGATCCACATGTGGGAATGGCGCAGGTTATACCCCAGCAAGCGCCACAGATAGATCCCGGCAATGACGCCGAAGATGGTGTAGGCCTCGATGCCGCGGCCGACCACAAGTGTCCAGCCAATGAGCGCCAGCCCGATCGACACGGTGGTGACCAGGGCGCCAAACAAGTAGTCCACGGGATGACGGCGCATAGCGGTGACCGGTGTCATCACTTCAGCGCTGTGATGTACCTTATGGAACTCCCAGAGCAGGGGCACCTTGTGCTTGAGGTAATGGGCATAGGTGGCGCCGAAATCCCAGGCCAGCAGCAGCACGATTGTGAAACCGATTTTGCTCAGAAGCGAGCTGCCTGCCTCGCCGGTTGTCACACCGACGGCTTCGAATGCCCGCACGAACACCTCCGCAAAGAGTGCCGGTGTGATGATCGCCGACACGGTGACGAAGAACAACAGGCCGTCATTGATCAAAAAGATCTTGTAGTCGTTCTTGGCGG
>JBCDIP010000677.1:0-1664 GCA_038748855.1 Pseudomonadota bacterium | reverse complement strand
TTGAAAGCCGGACGGGGCTTCATCACCGGTGCGATCGGTGTCTGCCGTGTTTGGCGGTGAAGCGTCTGCGCGGCTTGTGGTCATGGTGCCGGTTTTGGCATCGGCCACGGGCCTGCCGGGCGACACTATCTGGAATGAGACCTACTGGACGGAGCCCTGGCAGACCATTGGCGCTGTGGTGAACTCCCTGCCCCTCGCAGCTGTGATCACCACGTTCGGCATTGCCATGAAACGTTGGTGGCTCACAGCCTTTGGCCTTGCGATGCTAGTCCATATCGGCCTGGATCTCCCCCTGCACGGGGAAGATGCTCACCGCCACTTTTGGCCGCTTTCAGACTGGCGGTTTATCTCTCCGGTCTCCTATTGGAACCCGTCTGAGAACGGCCGCTTTGGTATTCTGGTGGAGTGTGCCGTGGTGGCGGCCGGCAGCGCCGCGCTCTGGACCCGGTTTCCTAAGCGTTGGGTCCGGTTGTTCGTCGGCCTCGCCGTAGCGATCAGCGCGGCCATGGTCGTGCTCAACTGGCTCGCACCACCCGCATTCGGCGCGTAACTCAAGACGAACAAGATCACCTTTTCCGAAGGCATCTCGCAGGGTTTGAGCCGCGGTTCGCCGCCCGCCACATACAAGTTGAAGCTGACATGGTCTGAGCCGCCCAACTGCTCACCATAGAGCTTGATCCGCTTTCCATCGGCAGTGCGATCCACGGTCACGCCCCAGGGAGCGCCTTCAAACAGGCCGCGGCTGAACCCACTTGGCAGGAGTCCCAAGGCGTTGAGAAACGCCGCTTCAAGTCTAGCCATCACAGCTTTCGGCGACACGGCGCGCCGTTGCGTCGACGCTGATATCGATCGGCGCATCCTTGCTGCCGGTCCAACCAGACGCGTTGAGCCGTCCTGCTTCCCTCCCCACGACAATCTTGCCGCTCAGCTCGCCCTCAATCGACCCGGTGCAGGCGACCTGAAAGCTATAGCCCGCTTCAATCTCAGCGCTGTTCACAAGCACGCAGTCCTGCGAGATCGACTCCACGGCCTCCGTCAGACTGTAATTGCCCTCAGTGGCGTCAAAACACTCTTCCCCGGAATGACTCAAGGCCGCTGGGCCCATCTGGGCGGTGGCCTGATAGCTCCATAATCCTTCAGAGAAGGTCACGGATTGGGCCAGCGCGGCAGGCGCGCAGACAATGATGACAGCGATGGTTGCAATACGGATCATGAAGGCCTCCCCGGTGCCCCGACACGTGCCCCAACATCATGGCCAAACCGCGGCAGGAGGTGTTGCCGAACAGCACTCAAGCCACTGGCATAATGGAGCGGGATTGAACCCTAAACGGGATTTTCCCTTTATTGCGACGCTAAAGTGTGCCCAACTATGTGAACGCTATCGTGGGGGTAGTCTAATGGCGCACAATTAAAATTGATTCAACTTATTGCACCTCGGTCAACGCTTCGGCGCGGAGCCTTCGGGCGAATGTTCGCCGATCTGGAGCCGTGGGTCCCGGACAATGTGACCAAAGCCGAACCGACGAAAAGCGACCCGCGGCTGACTGTACCCAATCCAACGCCTTCTCAGATCGAAGCGTGGCTATTGCATTTCGCTCAATCTGAAATGGTCGAAAGCACCACACATTCGGCAGCCGAGATCGCAGAAAACCAAGAGGTTCGAG
>JBCDIP010000676.1:0-1692 GCA_038748855.1 Pseudomonadota bacterium | reverse complement strand
CTTACCCGTTCCAGCGCGGTGAGACACGCACCAGAACAGCAGATCGATGCGCCTTCCGCAATTGTTTCCGGGTCGTAAGAGCAGGCGATCTTCAGCCAGGTATCTCCTTGCTGTCTGATTTCCAGGATCTCGCCAATATCTGTAATTAGGCCGGTAAACATGCTCGCTCACTCTTCTTCGGCACGGTCATAAACCCTCATCTCATCAACGCCAAGCAGAATGGGCGCGTGCGCGTTGAACTCATCCCCACTGAGCAGCTCTATGGGCGCACGCACGCCCTTAGGCCCCAGCTTATGCGGCGCCGTGAAGAGCACCACGTGATCAACCAGCCCCGATTTCAGAAACGAGGCAGCCACCTTAGCGCCCCCTTCAACAAGCAGATGGCCAATCCCTCGTGCGCCCAACTCTGCCATTGCCGCGTGCAAATCCACCTCGCCGGCCTCGTTCAGCGCAGCGTCGATCCTCTCTACATCGCTGCTCACCTCCCCGCGGCCCATCCACCAGACAGGAACGTCCTGAGCCGTTTCCGCAAGCTTGGTTCCTGCAAGATCCTCCACTGTGCCTCCCATAACAACACGAACCGGAGAACGCGCTTCAAGGCCGGGCAGTCTGCAGGTCAGGGACGGATCATCGCTGCGTACGGTTCCGGCGCCCACTAAGATCGCATCGCTCTGGCTGCGCATGATCTGGCTTTGGCGCAAGGCAGCCTCTTGCGTTATGGCGGTTTGCGCACCCGGCTGCTCGGCGATCATGCCGTCTTTCGACACAGCTAGCTTTAACGTCACCCAGGGACGGCCACGTTCCATACGCGAAAGATAACCTGCAAGATCAGTCCGGCCCTCAGCCTCACACAGCCCTTCGTCAACGACGATGCCGGCTGCGCGCATTTTCTCAGTGCCTTTACCTCTTGTCCGAGGGTCCGGATCACCCACGGCAATCACCACCCTCCCGATCGACGCCGCAATCAAAGCATCACAACATGGCGGTGTTCGGCCGTAGTGAGCACATGGTTCAAGGGTAACGTAGGCGGTGGCCCCCGAAGCATCAGGACCGGCTTGGTCAAGTGCCTGTGTTTCCGCATGCGGCCGCCCGCCGGGTGCGGTAACGCCGCGCCCAACAATCAAGCCGTTTTTGACAATGATACAGCCAACAGAGGGGTTCTCGGCGGTTGCGCCCAGGTTTCTCCTGCCCATACGCAAGGCCAAATCCATAAACTGTCTGTCAGTTGGTTGCATAGGATCAGCTAGACGCAGCAGAGGACATCCGTCCAGCGGTTATTGGGGTTCAGCCGTTTCTTCGTCTCCCGACAACTCGTCCAGAAGATCCTCAAAGTCCTTGGCCTCGCGGAAGTTCTTGTAAACCGATGCAAAGCGCACATAGGCCACGTCATCCAAAACCCTCAGACCTTCCATCACCAGAGTGCCGATGGTTTCCGCATCCACATCATTCTCGCCACGGCTTTCCAATTGACGCACCAGACCGGACACCATTTGCTCAATACGCTCCGGCTCAACGGGCCGCTTGCGCAAGGCGACCTGCACTGAGCGCACAAGCTTTTCGCGGTCAAATGGCACACGTCGGCCAGATCGCTTGACGACGGTCAGCTCACGCAGTTGTACGCGTTCAAACGTGGTGAAGCGCCCGCCGCAAGCGGCGCAGTAGCGCCGCCGGCGGATGGAAGTGTTGTCTTCG
>JBCDIP010000675.1:0-1695 GCA_038748855.1 Pseudomonadota bacterium | reverse complement strand
GGCCAGCGTTCACAGCGATGAGGTTCGCCCGGACGTACAGTTGGCCGTCAACCGGTTGAGCAAAGAGATTATGGGACGCGAGTTCCTTTAACCCTCCGCCTGAAACGCCTCATCAATCGGCAATTGCAAGCCGGTCACCAACCCGTTGGTCTGGAACGCCATTCCCACAACGGCGAGGAACTCTTCATACTGTTCATCACTCATCCCCTTTGCACGGGCTGCAGCTGTGTGAGAGTGGATGCAATAGGTGCAGTTGTTGGCGATCGAGACGGCCATATAGATCATCTCTTTGGTAAGCGGATCCAGACTGCCATCGGCTGACATCACCACCTTTAGGCGTCCCCACGTGGCTTCAAGCAGCTCGGGTTGATTGGCCAAGCCGCGCCAGAAATTGTTGATCAAGTCGGTTTTCCGCACCGCGCGGATATCATCAAAAACCGCCTTTACGCGCGGGTCAGCCTCTGCATCGGCGAGAGAAAGAACCTTGACCGTAGACATGTGTTTCCTCCTTGAGTTGTTACGCCAAAGCTCTCAGCAGTGTTTCTTGGCTTCGTCCGCAAAGGCCGCGTGCCACCTGGAGAGCGGCGGCCGGTTCTCTGTAATGTCTGAGGCGCCCCACAAAATGCGCCGATGGTCCTGTGCGGTGCTCACCTCATCGTCGGGGCATAAGATGTAAAAGTCCCCGTGCTGGAGGCCATCCACCATGAACTCAATCACTTGTTCAGGGAGCCAAGCGCCTTGTTGATGAGCCTTGGAGCCCGTTGTTGTCCAACCGGGGATGAGGAAATGCGCCCTCACCTTTCTGCCAGGCGACGACCTTAGCTCGTGCTCAAGCCCTTCGGTGTAAGTCTTGAGAGCCGACTTTGTGATGTTGTAGATCGGGTGCCCCGGCGGATTGGTGATGCCCTGCTTTGAGCCCACATTGACAATGACACCAGGCTCGTCACTGGCTTGCATTCCGGGTAAAAACGCACGAACCGCGTTCACGACGGCCCAAAAGTTGACCTCCATCGCCTCGCGCCACTCATCAAGGCCAACATCGTGGCCGCGGCCAATGCGCGTAACCGCGTTATTCATCAGCAGATTAACTTTGCCGAACCGGTCGACGACATCTTGGTGGAGGGCGTCCATGGCGTCCGCGCTGGAAAGATCGCAGGCAAAGGCCTGCACCTCAATTGCCGCTTCCGGATGGACCTCGGTGACTTCCGCGGCAGCATCCGGCAACGCATCGCCCTCAAGATCAACCATGGCAACCGCCATGCCGGACGCTGCGAAGTGCCGGCAGGCTGCACGGCCAATACCGCTGGCCGCCCCGGTGACGAGAGCAACCTGACCGGGTTTTGTGATGTCTGTGAAGGACATGAGAGCGATCCTCCCACAGGCTCAAGGCGGCTTCAACGCAAAAACTAAGGCCCCGGCGTTTCCACCGGGGCCTTGAGCATCGCAATGGCTGACAAAGTGTCAGTGAGCCGTCACGTTTGAGCCGTCGTCGGCTGCAATCGACGCTTGCCGTGCGGCTTCAGCGGCCCGCTCTTTCTTCTCGTCCCAACGAATGGGCTTGAGTTTCTTTGTCAGCGCATGCTTCAGAACTTCGTCCACTGTAGACACAGGCACGATTTCCAGACCGGATTTCACGTTATCAGGGATCTCGGCCAAGTCCTTGGCATTGTCTTCAGGGATCAGCACCTTCTTGAT
>JBCDIP010000674.1:0-1727 GCA_038748855.1 Pseudomonadota bacterium | reverse complement strand
CCGGAGCCGATGCAGCTTTGGTTGTTGCGCCCTATTACAATAAACCGACCCAAGAAGGCCTTTATCAGCACTTCAAAGCGGTTGCAGAGTCTGCGGACATTCCGATCATCCTCTACAATGTGCCAGGCCGCACGGTTGCCGATATCTCCGTGGAAACCATGGCGCGCCTTGCAAAAGACGTGGGCAACATTATCGGTGTGAAAGATGCCACGGCCGAACTGGACCGGGTGTCCAAGCAGCGCCGGGAGTGTGGCAAGGACTTTGTCCAACTCTCTGGCGAAGACGGAACCGCGCTTGGCTTTAATGCCCACGGCGGAACGGGGTGCATCTCGGTGACCGCCAATGTGGCGCCGCGCTTGTGTTCGGAGTTCCAGGCTGCCTGTGCTGCCGGCGACTACAACACGGCGATTGGCATTCAAGACCGGCTGATGCCGCTGCATGAAGCGCTGTTCGCCGAAACCAGCCCGGGTCCGGTGAAGTACGCCGCAGAGGTGCTTGGAAAGGCGTCAGCGAGGATCAGGTTGCCGCTGGTTGAGATCGGCGAGAGCACCAAGAAGACCGTACGTGATGCCATGGCCCATGCCGGGTTGATCAACTAAAGCGGTCACGCGGAAAACAAAAATGTCTAAGAAGAGCGGTGGGGCCAAGAAGGCACGCAAAGAGCCTGGCCGGACTGTCATCGCCGATAACCGCAAGGCGCGCTTCAACTTTGAGATCCTTGAGGTGTTCGAGGCCGGTCTGCAGCTGAGCGGCACGGAAGTAAAATCCTTGCGTGAAGCAAAAGCCGGCCTGGCGGAATCCTATGCCACTGAGGACGGCGGCGAGCTTTGGCTCATCAACAGCTATATCCCTGAGTACAGCCAAGCGAGCCGGTTCAACCATGAGCCGCGGCGGCACCGGAAGCTATTACTGCACCGGCGAGAGATCGAACGACTGATCGGTGCGGTGCAGCGTGAAGGGCTGACGCTTATTCCGCTGAAACTCTATTTCAATGACCGCGGCATGGCGAAACTTGAGCTGGCGTTGGCGCGCGGCAAAAAGGTCCATGACAAGCGCCAGACCGAGAAAGATCGCTCTTGGCAACGCGATAAGGCCCGGCTTATGCGTGAGAAAGGTTGATCCCATGACCAAATCACTTCAGCAACGTTTCTCTGAACCGATCACCACTGAAGCTGAGCTCCGCGCGATTATGGGTACGCCCGGCGCGATCGCCCGGGACAAGGTGATCGACCATATCGATCAATTTTGTGCAGAATTCATCGCCCATGCGCCCTTCGTGGTGCTCAGCACACGCGGTCCGGAGGGCGAAATGGATCTCTCGCCCAGGGGAGACCCTGCAGGCTTCGTTAAGCTCATTGACGAGCACACGCTTGCGCTTCCGGATAGATTGGGAAACAGGCGAGCTGATACTTTCGCCAATCTCATGGTGAATCCGGAAATTGGTCTGATCTTCCTAGTGCCAGGCAAGAGAGAGACCCTGCGTGTCAGCGGGGAGGGGCTATTGGTACATGATAAGGACCTGCGTGCGGAGCTTGCCCATAAGGGCAAAGTTCCTCAACTGGTCCTGGTGGTCGATGTAAAACGCGTCATGTTTCAGTGCGCTAAGTGTATGGTGCGCTCCGGACTGTGGCAGCCGGACAGCTGGGGGGATGTATCTGGAATGTCATCCCTGGCAGAGGCCATTAAGGTCCACTCTCAGCTTACCGAAAGCATTGCAGAAATCGATG
>JBCDIP010000673.1:0-1731 GCA_038748855.1 Pseudomonadota bacterium | reverse complement strand
TACCGGTTTGCCACCTTCGTGCTGGCGAACCCGGACCCGGCGTCTCTTCTGGTTCCGCCGCAAACCCTGGATGTGGACGCAGACAACCTGGTGGCGCGGCGGATCGTGGCCCAGGCCCATCCGGACCTGCTGCTCGTGACGCCGGCCTGGGACCAGCGCAATAAGCGATTCAAGACGGAAATCACCGTGGCCGAAGCCCGCCAGGCCTCCAACTTCTTTGCCCGCACTGCTGGCGAGGGCGGTTGGCGCATCTGCATCGTGGATCCGGCCGCGCGCATGAACCCCAATGCGGCCAACGCCCTTCTGAAGATCTTGGAAGAGCCGCCAGAGCGTGCCCTGTTTCTGCTCATCGCTGATGCCCCAGGCTGGCTCCTGCGCACCATCATGTCGCGCTGCTTAAGGCTCGATCTGAAGCCGCTGGAAGAGGCGGCCACAGCCGAAGTGCTGCAGGATCTTGCCGCGCGCGATCCCTCGCTTGATCTTTCCAATGCTGCCCAGATTGCGGCCCTGGCCGGAGGCAGCCCGGGCCGGGCCATCCAGATCGTGCGGGACGGGGGCTACAAGCGCTTTGAGGAGTTCCTGGCCATTGCCAATGGACTGCCCAACCTCAACCCCAAGGCCTGCCTGAAGCTCGCCCAGCAGTTGGCCGCCCGCAACGCGGCGCAGGAGTTCCTTCAGTTCTGCGACCTGCTGCTCTCCTGGCTGCCGGAACATATTGCCAAGGCCGCCCGCGCGGGCAGCTCGCAGCCGGAGGTGCGCCACCCCGGCGCCTGGGCGGAGGCTTACGATGAAATCAATCGTTCCCTTCGCCAAGTAAATGCCTTAAATCTCGACAAACAGGCCGCCATATTGAGCGTCTTGGACCTCTTGGCGCATGCGGCCGCCGAGCCGGCGCCCACACCATCATCGACTGCGAGCATGCTCTGAATGACCGACGCAAAAAGGTTCTACATCACCACGGCAATCAGCTATCCGAACGGGGCGCCTCACATCGGCCACGCCTATGAGGCCCTGTCTACGGACGCGCTGGCCCGCTTCAAGAAGCTGGATGGCTATGAGGTTTACTTCCTCACCGGAACCGACGTGCACGGCATGAAGATGCTCCAGGCCGCGCGGGCCGAAGGCATTGAGCCGTCAGAGCTGGCCGACCGGAATTCAGACCAGTTTGAAGACATGGTGAAAGCCCTCAACTGCTCCAACAATGATTTCATCCGCACCAGCCAGGAGCGCCACCATCTGTCGAGCCAGGAGATCTGGCGCCGCATGGAGGCCAATGGCGATATCTACCTGGACAAGTATGCCGGTTGGTACTCGGTGCGCGATGAGGCCTACTACGATGAGAGCGAGCTGGTGAAAGGCGAGAATGGCGAAAAGCTGTCTCCGCAGAACACGCCCGTGGAATGGGTGGAGGAGGAGAGCTACTTCTTCAAGCTGTCCGCCTATCAGGACAAGCTCTTGGAGCTCTATGAGACCCAGCCGGATTTCATTGGTCCGGACGTTCGGCGCAACGAGGTGGTGAGCTTCGTGAAGCGCGGTCTCCTCGATCTTTCAGTCTCGCGCACAACGTTCGACTGGGGTGTGAAGGTGCCGGGCGCGGACGGCCATGTGATGCGTGGCCCGCTCGATCGGCTGGGCGCCGCGGTTGTCCATCACCGCGATCACCATGTTCCGGCCGAGGACGATGACGTTGCCGTCCTGGTCGGTGATGGTGTTGCGGTTGCGGAACTCCGC
>JBCDIP010000672.1:0-1760 GCA_038748855.1 Pseudomonadota bacterium | reverse complement strand
TAAGGTCCTCGCGTTCGCAAGGACGCGGCGGCCTAGCCCTCCTCAGGAGGCGGCAGGAAGTTCACAGTGTGCTCAGCAGCCAGGCGCACCACTTCGCCCGGGTCCGGCACATTGTGGATCTTGTGGAACAGATCCCACAGCTTCTGTGTGGGCGAGACCCAGAAGATGCATTCCACATCATGGTCGGACTTGTTGAAGATGCCATGAGCAATGCCCCGCGGCAGGCGGATCAGATCGCCATTGGTGGCCGAAGCATCCGCGCCATCCAGAAAGAGATCAAACCGCCCGTTCAGCATGTAGATGAACTCATCCTGATCAGGGTGAACATGTGGTGGCACAAAGGTTCCGGGAGGAAAGGTGGCGTGCCAGGAAAAGGAGCTTTCTGTGAGCTGCATGGGCACATAGGTCTGACCGAGAATGTTCCAGGAAATCCCATCAATGCCTTCGCCTGATGGGGTTACGCCGGCTGTCATCTCTTGCATGGATTGTTCCTCCCTTAAGGTCTTGCGTTTGCGCCATCTTGGCAAGCGCGGCCTTGGCTGTCAAGCAACTTACTGCAAGGCGGCTCTCAGCTCGTCGGGCAGGGCGATGGCCTTGATGCCGCCGGGTACGCTGTCGTCCGCAACAAAACATCCGCGCACCTCAAGGCCTGTGCAAATCTGGGTGGTTCCGCGCCGGAACACGTGCTCAACGGTGAACGTGCGGTTGGTCAACTTGCCGATGCGGCTTTCCGCTTCCAGCACATCATCGAAGCGTGCGGGCGAAGTGAAGTGTGCGCCGGTGTCGATCAGGCCGCACCCGATGATGCCGAAGCGTTCGTGCAGGGTGCGGTGGCTCATGCCCCGTGACGTCAGAAGTGCATGGCTGCAGGCATCAAACCAACGGTAAAAGTTGGGATAAAAGACAATGCCCGCCGGGTCACAATCGCCCCAGCCCACCTCAATCTGGCGCACATGTGTGATTGCGGTGCTCAAAGCCTTGTGCTCCTGTTAGACGACGGCATAAGCGCATATGCCGCAATTCCACTTCAGTGTCGAGGGAGGCCTTGGTGAAGATCCCGCTTGTGTGCGCTCCGGCGCATTGCGATCGAGTTCACAAGAGAGATGCTGGCCAAAATAGCCCCACGTTTCACAAGTGCGTGGAGAGCGCATTTGGGCGGCGCGGGAGCGGTTCTCAGGTGGGAAAAACCATGCTAAACCCCCTGTTCCATTGGAGGGAACAGCCGGGCACCGGGGCGGTGGCTTAGGGGCGTCTGATTGGCATGGATGCATCACTGGTCTTAATCCAGTTCTTGAACGGTATGCAGCTTGGCGTGCTGCTTTTTCTGCTCGCCTCGGGCCTGACGCTCACCTTCGGCATCATGGATTTCGTCAATCTGGCCCATGGCAGCCTCTACATGATCGGCGCCTTTTTCTGCGCCTCATTGACCTTCTGGACCGGGTCCTTCGTTTGGGGGTTGTTGCTGGCCATCCCCTGTACAGCCTTAGTGGGGCTGGCGGTGGAGTTGGTGGTGATCAGGCACCTTTATGCCCGGGACCACCTGGACCATGTGCTGGCCACATTCGGTCTCATCTTGTGCTTCGATACACTGACCCAGCTGGTCTGGGGCCCGGAAGGTATTTCGGTGCCTCTACCGACCTGGCTCGATGGTCAGGTGACCCTGCCAGGAGATATCGTGTTCCCCACGTTCCGGCTGGTGATCATCCTGGGCGGACTGGTGGTCGCGGCCGGGCTCTATTGGCTGGTGAACCACACTCGGC
>JBCDIP010000671.1:0-1764 GCA_038748855.1 Pseudomonadota bacterium | reverse complement strand
GCCGGTGCCATTGAACCCCTTGTAGACGCAGTCCGTGACGGGGAAGCCTTGCCCATTCCCAGGCGCGACCATATGCGCGCGGTGGGTGATAAGGTTTTCAAAGCGGGTGTCTTGCGTTTCCTGGAGAAACATGGCTCAACATGACGTGCACGTAAACCTGATCTCCTGACCTGATATGGATGCCAAAACAGCGGATGTTGCGCGCGAGCGCATCAGTTTTGAAGGCCGTGACGGCAATGTCATTGCGGCCGATCTTCACCCATCGACCCAGTCTCCGGCGCGTGGAATCGTGCTCATGGTCCATGGCGGTGGCCAGACGCGCCATTCCTGGCGCGGCAGCTCGAACCTCCTGGCTGAGAGCGGCTGGACCGCCATCACAATGGATCAACGCGGCCATGGCGACAGCGCTTGGGCCGATGATGGTGATTACAATTTTCTGGCGTTTTCTGAGGACTTAACGGCCGTTGCTGACCAGATTACTGAGCGCTATGGCAGCCGCCCGGTCCTGGTCGGTGCCTCTCTTGGCGGCATTGCGGGCATGCTGGCGGAAGGGGAGAATGCGCGAGATGTTCTCTCAGCGGTCATCCTGGTGGATGTGACACCGCGGCTGAGACTTGCCGGGGTGGTCAAGATCCTAGGCTTCATGAGCGAACGGGCCGAGGACGGCTTTGCCAGCCTTGAAGAGGCGGCGGATGCCATTGCACGCTATTTGCCCAACCGGCCAAAACGCACCGACACCTCCGGCCTTGCCAAGAACCTGCGCCAGGGCGAGGACGGGCGCTACCGCTGGCACTGGGACCCGCGGTTCTTGGATTCCCGAAGGCGCCACGGCACTCCGGAAGCGCGCGGAGAACTGCAGAAGCAGCTGGAAGACGCGGTTCGGGCCATCTCGGTGCCGTTGATGCTGGTGCGTGGGCGCCAGTCTGAACTGGTGGACGATGAGATGGTGGACGAGTTCCTGGCGCTCGCCCCTCATGCCAAAGTGGCCGATGTGAGCGAGGCCGGACACATGGTGGCCGGAGACAAGAATGATGTATTCACCAGCGCAGTGCTGGCGTTTTTGAATGAGATCTGAAATACAGGGGAGGCACGCGAGTTTTCTCAACGGGTTTTCAGTACTCAGTTCATGTTTTCTTCCGTCCTTATTGCCAATAGAGGCGAGATCGCCTGCCGGATCATCCGCACCGCCAAGCGCATGGGCATGCGCACCATTGCGGTCTACTCCGAACCCGATGCCGAAGCGCTGCATGTAGAGCTTGCCGATGAAGCCCATTTGATCGGGCCGGCCGACGCGGCGCAGAGCTATCTGGATCAGGACAAGATCTTAAAGGTGGCGGCTGAGACCGCAGCGCAATGCATCCATCCGGGCTATGGCTTTTTGTCAGAGAACGCAGAGTTTGCGGCCAAGTGCGCGGCATCGGGCGTTAAGTTTGTTGGCCCGCCCGCAGAGGCCATCCGGGCCATGGGCCTCAAAGATGCCGCCAAGGCCCTCATGGCCGAGGCCGGTGTGCCAGTGGTTCCGGGGTATATGGGTGACAGCCAAGGCGCCAAGTTCCTGGAGCTTGAGGCGGACAAGATCGGCTATCCTGTTCTGATCAAAGCTGTGGCCGGTGGCGGCGGCAAGGGCATGCGCAAGGTGGCGCGCTCGCGGGAGTTTGCGGCCGCCCTAGAGTCCTGTCGCCGCGAAGCCAAGGCTTCGTTCGGCGATGACCGGGTGTTGATTGAAAAGTTCGTAGAAAAGCCCCGCCACATCGAAGTGCAGGT
>JBCDIP010000670.1:0-1813 GCA_038748855.1 Pseudomonadota bacterium | reverse complement strand
CGGTCTCGGTGGTGCCGGATTTGTCAGCGAGCTTTGACAGCAATAAAGTCTCAGAGAGCACGTTGATCAGTACCTGTTCGCGCTGGGCCGGGCCCATCTTGGCGAGCTCTGAAGCCAGGAGGCGCTCCGCCAAGTCATAATCACGCTGGTAGATCTTCTCCCCATCCACAGTGAGGATCACGTCGTCAGGCGCTGCAATGGCATTTGGTGCGGTGAATACGGCAGCAGCAATCGCGGCCGAAAAAAACGATGCCCGGAGGCGTTTGTGAAAAAGCATTTCAATCATGTCCTATCGGAAGAGGGCTATGCAGGCCGTTGGTGCCGTCTCTGCCGCCCGGTATCAAGTCACGTTTGAGACAACAGCAGCCTTTTATGTGCCCGCGACCCTATAGCTCAACGTAAATGAGGTCCAGTGCTTGCATTTGAAAAACAAGCTGCTATAAGCCGCGCCATCACACATGCGGGTGGTACGGGTGCGTCGCATATAGCGGCGTTATCCAACCGGTGTCCATGATGGATCACATGCCCCCGCAGAGGATTAACCGGTAAAGGAGACAAGGCATGGCATTGCCTGATTTTTCTATGCGCCAATTGCTGGAAGCTGGCGTTCATTTCGGCCACCAAACCCACCGTTGGAACCCTAAGATGGAAAGCTTCATCTTTGGGGCCCGCAATGGTGTGCACATTCTGGATTTGGCTCAGACCGTTCCCTTATTGCATCAAGCGCTTGTTGCAGCGCATGACGTGGTTGCCGGTGGCGGCCGTCTGTTGTTCGTAGGCACCAAGCGTGCGGCTGCTGAGCCTATCGCTGACGCAGCGCGGCGTTCGGCACAGTATTACATGAACCACCGTTGGCTGGGCGGCACCCTGACCAACTGGAAAACCATTTCCAACTCGATCCGCCGCTTAAAGAAGCTTGAAGAGACGCTGGCGCAGGACAATCTGCCCTTCACCAAGAAGGAACTGCTGGGCCTGACCCGCGAGCGCGACAAGCTTGAACAGGCTCTTGGCGGCATCAAGGACATGTCCGGTCTGCCTGATCTGATGTTCGTGATCGACACCAACAAAGAATCCATCGCTATTCAGGAAGCTAAGAAACTCGGCATCCCTGTTGTGGCCGTGTTGGATTCTAACTGCGATCCGGAAGGTATCGACTATCCGATTCCCGGGAATGACGATGCAGGCCGCGCGGTCACTTTGTTCTGTGATCTGATGGCCCGTGCGGCGATTGAGGGTATTTCAGACTCTCAAGTGAGCGCTGGTGTTGATATCGGCGAATCTGAAGAACCCATGGTTGAAGAGGCCCTTAACGGGGAAGCTGCTGCAGAGGAGGCTCCTGCAGAAGAAGCTCCGGCCGAAGATGCTGCTGCCGCGCCGACCGAAGAAGCCCCTGCCGCGCCGGCTGAAGAAGCTCCTGCTGCGGAAGCTGCCAGCGAGGCCGCCAAGTTCAAGGGGCTCGATGCACCGGAAGGTGAGGCCGACGACCTTAAACAGATCTCCGGCGTGGGACCTGTCTTGGAGGAAAAGCTCAATGCGATGGGCATTTATCACTATCGCCAGATTGCAGCCTTCACGGCTGAGGATATCGCTGCGGTAGACGAAGAGCTGAACTTTAAAGGCCGCATCGAGCGGGACGGCTGGCTGGACCAAGCCGCCCAACTCGCCAACGGCTGATTTAACCCCCGATATTGGCCCGGTTTTGCCGGGCCAGACCCTCTTTGAACGAACGAGGATAAAATGACCGATATCACCGCAAGCATGGTGAAGGAACTGCGCGATAAATCCGGCGCAGGCATGATGGACTGTAAGCAGG
>JBCDIP010000669.1:0-1838 GCA_038748855.1 Pseudomonadota bacterium | reverse complement strand
GCCTCTACCGCACGCCGCTGGCGTCTATTCTTCCGTCGGTTCCCACTGGCGAAGTGATCACCCAGCCGTTCCATCCCATGATCACCCAGCGTGGCCATCGCCATCCGGTGACCCGCAACCTGGAAGGCGGCAATCAGACACCGCCCGACTGGGGCCGCTGGTTCCGGCTCATCAATGTGGACCCAAAGCAGGGCGAGATCGTTATGAGCGGGCCCTCTGATCGGCCCTTAATGATCCTGGACCGGGTGGGCAAGGGCCGCGTGGCGCAGCTCCTTTCTGACCATGCCTGGCTTTGGGCTCGCGGCTTTGAGGGCGGCGGACCCCAGGCAGAGATGTTGCGCCGGCTGGCGCACTGGCTCATGAAAGAGCCTGATCTTGAAGAAGAAGCCCTTTTGGGCAGCCATAAGGGTCAGACTCTCACGATCGAGCGCCGCACCATGGCTGATGTGGCGCGCCCGGTAACCGTCACATCCCCATCAGGCAAAGAGACCAGCGTTGAGTTGAAGGAAGAAGAATCCGGTGTGTGGCGCGCGCGGCTTGCGGTCAATGAGGTGGGTGTGCACCGCCTCAACGATGAGACGTTGTCGGCGGTTGCCGCAGTGGGCAGCGCAGACCCCAAAGAGTTGGCGGAGATCATTGCGTCGCCTGCCAAGCTGGCCAGCCTTATGACCGGTTCTGGCGGACGGGCCTTCTGGGTGTCGTCTGATACCGGAAACGAGATCTCTCTGCCGGCCATCAGGCGCGTGGAACCTGGCAGACGCATGTCAGGCCAAGGTTGGTTCGGCTTGAAGCGCAATGGGGCTTACCGCGTGGAGTCCCTTCGCGAACTGTCTCTCTTCTCCAGCCTCCTTGCCCTGGCCGCATTGTTGTTCTTGGTGGCCTTCGCCTGGTACCGGGAAGGGCATTGAGCCGCAGGCTGAACGTTTTAAATCCGTCCAAGGATTGATTTAAGCTGATCTTCTCACCAGAAGGAGGAGATCAGCATGACCCTTGAGCATGGACACACCGCAGAAGAAATCCGCGCGAGGCTGGCTGAAGACCGCAAACCCAGCTACGTGCGCGATTGGGTTTATGGCGGCATTGACGGAGCGATCACCACATTTGCCATTGTGGCTGGCGTGGTCGGCGCTGCGCTCTCCTCGAAAGTCATCGTTATTCTGGGGCTCGCCAATCTGCTTGCGGACGGGTTCTCCATGGCGGCCAGCAACTATAGCGGCACCAAGGCGGAAGTGGATGACTATGCCCGTTTGCGGGAAATTGAGCGCAAGCATATTGACAAGACACCAGAGGGTGAGCGCGAGGAGATCCGGCAGATCTTGCTGGCCAAAGGCCTCTCCGGAGATGCCCTTGAGGAAGCGGTTACGGCGATCACGTCCAGTGAAAATACCTGGATTGAAACCATGCTCACCGAGGAATATGGCCTGAGCCGCGTACAAAGAGCACCGCTCTTATCGGGTGCCAGCACTTTTGCTGCGTTCCTCTTGTGCGGCGCTGTCCCTCTGATGCCTTATCTCCTGAGTGTTGACGGCGCGTTTGTTTTCGCGGTCGTGATGACCGCTGTCGTCTTCTTCGTGATTGGCGCCCTAAAAGCCCGTTGGTCGTTGTCCAGCTGGTGGGCGTCCGGTTTGGAGACGCTGAGCGTCGGCCTTTTGGCCGCAAGTGCCTCTTTTGCGGTGGGTTTCCTCCTGCGCGACCTCGTCTGACGGGTTTGATCTGCATCAAAGACCGTCTTTGGGGTGCATCCTAAGTTGAAGACTGTGGGATGGGCTGCGATCGTCATCAGTCCTTGTCACATCTTTGGATGGCCGCCGCAGTTGGTCCATCCTGCAGGCGGCGGG
>JBCDIP010000668.1:0-1862 GCA_038748855.1 Pseudomonadota bacterium | reverse complement strand
GATTGCGCATGGGGCCCCGGTCAACGCTCACGGCGTTGAGGCCCACGGACAGCGCATCGCCGAACATACCTTCCGGATTTGGGATGAAACGGGTGTCATCCAGGCCGAAGCTTGTGGGTGTGGTGTGGAGCACTATTCGCTGGGGGCCCGTGTCGACAGTGCCTTGTGCATGGCGGATCACCTTAGAGATGTCCGCACGGCCCACTTCGCGCCCGCCCAGGTGCAGGTGGCCTTTATAGCCCTTGCACTGAGGACGCCCGCCAGAGACGTTTACGTAGATGTTTTCAACCGTGTGACCGGCCATACGCTCTGCAGCGTCTACCGCCAGGCGAATGGCCCGCTCGGCCTCCTCCATATCCACCACAGCGCCAAGACGGGTGCCGCGGGCCACTTGGTGGCCAAGGCCTAAAAGTTTGAGCTGATGGCTGCGCTCACCGCCGAAGACGCGATTTTTAAGAGTGACGACCTCCGCGATAAGGCAGCAGATCTTGGTGCTGCCCACATCGAGCACCGCAATGATCGACCGGGTATCCTGCTGAGACCCAAGTCCACTGCCGCGACTCTTGTGCAAAGGAACCACCGTCATTCGTCTCCACCCCACAACTCAAAATACAAACCACCAACATAGCGTTCCGGCAGATCAGCTCTTGCTGTTCTCCTTGCGCCATTTCTCGGCAGCATCCTTCGACAATCTGAGGGCGATCCGGTCACCCAGTCTAAGATCGATCGATGCGATGTCGCGGCCCAAAATCCCTTGTTCCCGCTCAAGATCGGCCAACCGTTGTAGAGCACCTGGAACGTCCTTGGCCGGCAAGAGAACTTTGATGCCGTTGGCCAGATGGAGCGTCCAGCGCCGATCCGCGACACGCGCAGCTGCACGAACAAGTAACCTTAACGAAGAATGGACTGCCAGTTGGTTAACAAGCGTCGCAGCAGTTTGCTGCGCCCCCTCCCCGGCCACCACAGGAAGGTGAGACCATTTGGCCGGTTCAAGCTGCCGCATGGCCTGACCGGATTCGTCTATGACGAAGAATCGCCCCTTGTCCTGCCACAGCGCATAGGGGCGCCGTTCGCGCAGTTCAATGTGGAGCCGGTTGGGGAAGAGCCTCAGGACCGACGCCTTAACCACCCAGTCCAGATTGGCCAGCTTATCGCGGGCCTGAGGGGCATTGAAGCCGATCAGCGAAGAGCCCTCACGCACACCAATAGCGGCCAGCACCTGCTCGCGCGGCACGTTCTTCAGGCCCTCAATCGTGATCTCCCCGGCAGAAAGGCCCACCATTCCGGCCACATCATCGGTCAATACCGTGAGAGCCGAGCCCTCTTTGGTGAGATGACCGCCAACGGCTAAGGAATAGATTGCAGCCGCGCCCAAAAATCCCACGTAGATACTGTTTCCGACCAGCCCCATGAGCCGGTGCGATTTCGCCAGACGGCGCAAACGCTGGCCAAACTTGAACTGGCGTGCACCTGCGGGCGTCCGCAAATCTTCATCCGCGATATGGTCCGTGCGCTTGCGCCTGAAGAGCTTTCCTAACGATCGCATGATGCGTCCTTCACCATCCACTCCACCAGCTCTTCAAAGGAATGTCCCGCATGCTGCGCGATTTCCGGAACCAGGGAGGTGCCCGTCATGCCCGGTTGTGTGTTGATCTCCAGGATCACCAGTTCGCCATCCGCGCCCGGGGTGTCGTCATAACGGAAGTCAGCCCGGGTCACGCCCTTGCAGCCAAGCGACATGTGGGCGGCAAGAGCATACTGCTGGATCTTGCGGTAAACCTCGTTGGGGATATCGGCCGGGATAATGTGCTCAGAGCCACCTTCGGCATATTTGGATTCGTAATTGTAGAACGAGCCCTTCG
>JBCDIP010000667.1:0-1871 GCA_038748855.1 Pseudomonadota bacterium | reverse complement strand
GTCCTTCAAGACCTTGGCCACATGCATCGCCACGTCCAAACCAACCTGGTCTGCCAGTTCAATGGGGCCCATGGGCATACCGAATTCTTCGGCCGCCGCATCAATGACTTCCGGCGCGATGCCTTCGTCCATGGCCACAAAGGCTTCCATCATGTAGGGCGTGAGCGTCCGGTTCACCAGGAAGCCGGGCAGGGACTTTACCGCCAGCGGCAGCTTATCGATGTCCGCGACCCAAGCCATGGTGCGTGCCAAGACCGTCTCGTCCAACTTATCGTGTGTGACAACCTCAACCAGTGGCATTTTGGCGACGGGATTGAAGAAGTGAATTCCCACGAAGTTCTGGGGCGCTTTGAGACCCTCAGCCAGGGTTTCCATCAGGATCGATGAGGTGTTGGTGGCCAGCAGTGTGCCGGGCTTCATGCGCTCTTCGCACTGGGCATAGACCAGCTTTTTGATCTCCGGGCGTTCCGTCACCGCTTCAATGATAAGATCAGCCTTGCTGGCCCCATCCCCGGTCAGATCCGGGATCAACCGGTCCATGGCCGCCGTTGCATCGCCGGGCCGGCGCAATCTGCGCTTAAACAGTTTGCGCGCGCGCTTGATGGCTGGGGCGATTAAGTCCGGTTTCATATCCTGCAGCGTCACCTTATAGCCGCGCAGAGCAGACCAGGCAGCAATGTCGCCGCCCATCACGCCGGCACCAATAACATGCACGTGCTTGATCCCGTGATCGGTGCCTTTGCCGTTTTCCTTTAGACCCTCGCGCAGGAAGAAGGCCCGCACCAGGTTCTTGGAGGTGTCGCCGGTCATGAGGCGTGCAAAGCTCTCGGTTTCCGCTTTGCGCATGTCGCGAGGGTCACCGCCATGCTCGCGCCACAGCTCAATCATGGCGTACGGCGCAGGATAGTGCTGGCGCTTGGCCTTCTTGGCCACTTCCTTCTCCATCTGCATGGCAATCAGAGAGCGGGCCGGACCGAAGGTCATGGCCTTGCCTTTGGTGGTCAGCTCGCGGCGCACCTTGAGCTTGCCCGTGATGGCCCAATCGATGGCTTCGGCCATGTGGCGCTCTTGGGTCATCGCGTCCACGATGCCCATGTTCTTAGCCTGCTTGGCATAGAGCGTGCGCCCGCTGAGCATCATTTCAACGCCCTTGTCAGCATCAGCCAGTTTGAGCGTGCGCCAGGTTCCAGCAAGACCGGGGTGGAGGCCTAGCAGAACTTCAGGGAACCCGAAACGGGCTGTATCGGTGCAGATGCGGTATTTGCAGGCAAGCGCAAATTCCAATCCGCCGCCCAGGCAGAAGCCGTGAATGGCCGCAATCGTGGGGAAGGGCAGGCGTTCCAGACGGTCCAGAACACCGAGCGCATGCTCCAGCATCTCTTTCACCCGCGCATCTTCGGTCATATCAACAAACTCGCTGATCTCCGCGCCCATGATGAAGCCGCTTTTCTTGGCCGAACGGAACACCAATGCGGTGGGCTGCATCTTCTCCACCACACCCAGCAGGGTTTCGAACTCTCTGAACACAGGCTCAGATAGCGTGTTGGCCGATGAGGCTTTGCGGTCGAGGATGGCCCAAACAACCTTGTCAGCGTCCTGATAACAGCGCCAATGCTCCAGCTTTAGGGCGCCCAAGGGCTTTGGCTGCTTGGGAACGCCAACCCCCAGGTAGATCGGATCGTGTTCCAGCTGCTCTAAGGCTTCAGCGCGGGCTTCGACAATTTCTCGCATGATCGTTCCTTCCCCGCGCCGCTACATGATTTCCAAGAGCATGGCGCCGCCCATGCCGCCGCCAATGCACTCTGTGGCAATGCCGTGCTTGGCCCCCAGCCTGCGCATGGCATGGATCAGGTGTAGGGTGATCCGGTTGC
>JBCDIP010000666.1:0-1888 GCA_038748855.1 Pseudomonadota bacterium | reverse complement strand
GCTGACCGCAGCCTCCGGTGGCCAGTACCACAGCCCGCGCAGAGCAGGACACAAGTCTGCTGGCGCCCTGATCGTAGAGCAGCGCACCCGCAACCTTTCCGGGCCCAGCCGGGACGAGATCCACCAGCCAATGGTGGTCCAGCACGCGCGCGCGCGTGGCCTTCAAGGCGTCGCCTAAGCGCGTCATCAGGTGCACCATACCGCGCTGATACTGCACGGATCTGGCATGGCTGTGGAGCGGTGCCGGTTTGGGCGCATCCGCAAATCCATCCACTTGGCCTTGCAGCCGCGCCAGAGCGCCGGGCGCATCGTTGGTGACAAGGTCTACCAGCTGGCCGCTGTTGACCCCGCATCCGCCTGCCAGGGTGTCACCGGCGTGATCGGCCGAACTGTCGTCTTGGCCAACCGCCGCCGCAAAACCGCCAGAGGCGCGCGCTGACGCACCGCCTTTACCCAAGGGCGCCTTGGTGATCAACAGCGTGTCTGCACCGGCCTCCATTGCCGCCTGGGCTGCTCTGGCGCCGGCCAGTCCGCCGCCGATCACCAGCACATCGGCCTTAAGCTGCACGGGGGCGTTAGCCTGCTATGAGCTTGATGTAACGGCTGTGGACCCAGCCGCTTGCACAGGTGCCCGCGTAAGGCTGGCGGTCGGCGATGGGCGTGCCGACACCGCAATCCACGCCGTCGGGCCCGTAGACGATCCCAATCCAGGCGCCGCTTTCATCGCACATAAAGACCAGATCTTTGGAATGCAGCTTATCGGTCATCCGGTGCGCTGAACCAGGCCCTGCACGCACGGCCAGGAAGTTATCCCCGTCGGGATTTAGGCGGTAAACCTCCCCCACCCCGCCGCAAGCGTCCAGATCAGCTTCTCCGCCCACCTTGACCGCGACGCTGACATCACCGGCCCAGGCTGTTGCCGCAACGCCTAAGACGGCGGCGAGCGTTAGTGTGCGGCGAAGTGTTTTCATTCTGAGGCTCCTTTGTCCTTCTTGTACTGATCCAAGTTTGCTCTGAAGTCCGCCATCAACTGCACCACCCGCGCCTCGTTCACCCCTAAGTCCGAGTGGCCATATTTGGAGCGGCTGTAGATCGCCACACCGGAGGTGGCTGGTGAGAGTTCAAGAAACTGAACGCTGATGCGGTCGGGGAATCTCATGAGCTTCGAGCGCTCTTCATACTGACGCCGATCCAGCTTGTCACTGCCGTTAAGTCTTTGAAACTGCGTTTTGCCAGCCATCATGGTGTCCCAAACATGCAAAGCCTCATCCCGGCTGATCTGATACACCGGCGAGACCATTTGCGGCTCATCTCCGCAGTGCTCGGCAGGGCACACCAGGTATTGGTTGGGCTTGGATGTTAAGATGTTCTTGGTGAAGTCAACGGGCTTGTCCACGTCAGCTGCGGTCCACCATAACCCGCCAAGGGCGAGGACAATGCCCGCCAAAACAGCTGATCCAACCGGTTTCATAAAGCGCTTCATTGCATCGGCTCCGCCACTTCCTCACGTTTGTATCCACAATCGGTCTAGCCTGCTTTGGGAGGCTGGTATAGAACAATGGACAACTTATAAAAGCGGCATGGCAGCGCGAGACGCCATGACCAGGAGATCTAGGCAGGCTACAAACGGGAGACCATGGGATGGAAAACTCAGGCGGCAAGGGGCTTCTTTTCGTTGCAATCGTGATTGCAGGAGCAGGTGTTGGTTACTTCGTTGGCAATTCAGGGACGGCAAAACTGGAATCTCAGGTGACCGCTCTGCGCGGTCAGATTGAGGAAGAACGCTCTCAAGCAGAAGCCACAATAAGCGAAGAGAAGAAAGCCGCTGAGGCCGCCGTAGCCGAGGCCAAGCAAGCCGGCGATGACGCCGCCGCAGCAGCGAAGAAAG
>JBCDIP010000665.1:0-1888 GCA_038748855.1 Pseudomonadota bacterium | reverse complement strand
CGACAACGAACGTGGGCGCGTTCACACTTGATCGTGTCGCCGCGTTGTGGGGCAGCGACGTCTCCGGTCTGCCTGGTTATGAAGACTTTGTAAGGCTGACAATCAGCTCCGCGGCTCTCATGTTCTTCCCCTACTGCCAACTGATGCGGGGTCATGTGGCGGTTGAGTTGTTTGTTGATAATGCCCCGTCTTGGTTTAAGCGAAGCTTGGAAGTTCTCTGGCTGGGATGCACCGTTCTGGCGGCACTGTTCTTTGCTTATTGGATGTGGATCGGCATGTTCGAGACACGCTCCGATGGCGCGGTGAGCCGTGTGCTGGGGTGGTCGGAATGGCCGTTCTATCTGCCCGGCATAGTCTCGCTGATCCTATGGGCCGCAGTTGCGCTTTGCCAGATCTTCACTCCTGGTGGCCCTGCGGGAGAACCTGATCATGGGTGAGCGCGAGCTTATCGGTATCGCCGGCCTAGGGGCGCTGTTTGTGCTATTGGCGCTGCGTGCTCCGGTCGGCTTGGCGATGATCGGTGTCGGCATTGGTGGGAACTACGTGCTCAGTCTCTACGTTCCATTTCTTCGCTTTGAGCCCTATCTGAAGCAATTCAAAACCTTGCTGTGGTCAAACATGGCAAACTATGACCTTTCGGTTGTGCCGCTCTTCGTGCTCATGGGCTACTTGGCCAGCCAGTCTAGGCTCAGCGCGGATCTGTTCAAAGGCCTAGAAGCTGTCATGGCCCGCTTTAGGGGCGGTGTCGCCATGGCTGCCGTGGGTGCATGCGGTGGGTTTGGAGCGGTGTGCGGCTCCTCCTTGGCAACGGCGGCAACCATGGGCCAAGTTGCGCTCCCGGAGCTGTCCAGGCTGAAGTACTCCCCGCGCTTGGCCACAGGTGCTCTTGCGGCCGGCGGCACGCTCGGAATTCTAATACCGCCGTCCGTCGCGCTGGTGATCTATGCGATCATCGTTGAAGCCTCAATTTTGAAGATGTTCCAGGCCGCCGTTATCCCAGGCTTACTGGCTGTCGCAGGCTTCATTGCTACCATTTGGCTATTGTTGAAGATTAAGCCGGAACTGGCCCCAGACCCTGAACCCATGCCACCTGCTGAGAAGCGACAAGCCTTGAAACGGCTTGCGCCGGTGGTCCTGATATTTGGTGGGATTATTCTTGGTCTGGGATTTGGTCTGTTCACCCCAACCCCGGCAGCGAGCGTCGGCGTGTTTGCTATCCTCGCCTACGGGTTCGCCCTCAGGTACTTCACCGGGTCGGGGCTGTCTGGCAGTGGTCTGCAGGAGGCCATCAAGAGTACTGCCAAAACCAGCGGCATGATCTATCTCATTCTATTTGGCGCTGAGGTCCTCAAAGGCTTCTTTGCCCGAGCTGGGCTGCCGGCGGCCATCGCGGAATGGGCCGGCGCCAGCCCGC
Source organism: Pseudomonadota bacterium (assembly GCA_038748855.1). Lineage (GTDB taxonomy): Bacteria > Pseudomonadota > Alphaproteobacteria > Rhizobiales > CAJQND01 > JAAEUE01. Next base: position 474 of record JBCDIP010000665.1, on the reverse strand, counting down.
TGGATCCTTGGGCCATCCTGATCTTGATGCTGGTGTTGCTGATCTTGCTTGGCTGCTTCATGGAATCGCTCGCCATGATTGTTGTTGTGGTGCCCTTCTTCTGGCCCATCCTGGTGACGCTCAATGGCGGAGATTTTGCCAGTGCGGATACGGCAACCTTCGGCCTAAGCGCAGACGATCTGAAAATCTGGTTTGGGATCCTTGCTCTTATCGTCGTGGAACTGGGGTTAATCACGCCGCCTGTCGGGCTCAATGTTTACGTGATTTCGGCGCTCTCCAAAGATGCCACGATGGTGGAGACCTTTAAGGGGGTCATTCCATTCCTGGGCGCTGAGGTGGTGCGCGTCGGGCTCATTCTGCTCATCCCCTCGATAGCACTTACAATTCCCCACTGGCTGACCAGCTAGCTCAACGCAGACTGATTGGATTGAGAAATGACACATGCAGACCTCAAGAAAACCAAGCCTCCCTTGG
>JBCDIP010000664.1:0-1903 GCA_038748855.1 Pseudomonadota bacterium | reverse complement strand
TTGAGCCCGTTCGTTACGTCAAACCAGACCTCACTGTTGCCTGGGTTCGTGAAGCTTGTGAGCCGGAGAGAACACCAGTCTAGAGTGTTTGGATTGACATGCCACGACAGTGTGTTTGTAGAGTTAGCCTCAAGAGCTACCGTCTGGCGCACTTGAACGACACCCGTGCCACCGACGGTGTTTGAGGTGAGCGTATCAGCTGTCAAAGTGCCGTCAGGAGCAATAACTGTGTTCGAACCAATGACGCCATTCGGCGTTGCCCAGGCGGGGTCACTGTATTCTGAGGGCGCAATGAGCTTGTTCGGTTTGGAGATTATGCCGCCACCGCCACTTACGGCCCCATACTTGTGAGCATGTGAATGCTGAAACGACATGGTCAGTCATACTCGCCGATGTGGCCAGTCCCCGTCGTTCCAGTATCGAGCACCTGCCTGAAGGGGCCGAGGACGTACATGCCGAGCGTCACCGGATAGGCTTGGGCCTCCGATACGGTATCACCCACTTTCACAGCGTTGATGATCCCATCAGACCCCGCCCTGATCGCCTTTACGACATGGGTGAGTTCTTCGACGTCATCCTTTTGGGCGTCGATGCTCAACGCTCTCCGGCCCGGCGAGGTTGGCGTGATGGAAAAAGTTGCATAGGGGTCTAATGGCGGCATGGAAATTCTCCTTAGTCGGGTTTTGCAGCGCGGCTAGATCTTGCGGAACAATGCGAGGGCCGCACCGATCTTCATCAGGATCGACACAACGAACGATGAGCGGATCATCAGCATGAGCAGCCCAAGCGTGACCACGGCATTTGCCAAGGCCTGCAGCAGCACCTCGCCGGCATATTGCGCCAGTTCAAGCACCGGGCTTGCGTGTACAGACAGAGCCCATGCCATCCGCGCTCGGCTGCACCACATAGCCAGGACGGCAGAACCCGTCTTTCTCAGGCTCAGTCGGCCAAACGGCATAGGCGAAGGCGGCCGCGCAGATTGCGGCCGCCAGGATTGCCCACCTAAGCTTCATCATTGGTGGTGTCAGAGCCCAGGAGCCGTTGGATCAGCCCCTTAATGTCGCCGCCGTTCACGATGCCCAAGATCACCAAGATGAGAATGGGCAACATGGTGGTTGCGTCGGGCGTGTTGGCCTGCACTTGCTCGCACTGGCCAAGCATCCCGGCCAGGCCACCAATGCCGCCGATATTCAAGAGGTTTTTCAGCATTTCCCAAGGTCCTTTTCCTGTTGGGGTTTCGACTTCGTCTTTGTCCGGATCCTCGCCGGCCACGGGGCCGTTCACGAGCCGAACCAATGACATCTCCGGAGCACCACCATCGCGGCCCCACATCGCAAAGCAGGCGTTGAAATAGTTGACGGCCCGGTCAACATGAGCGCCGGTGCCGATTGGATACTGGCGGGTTTTCCAGCGGTTGCTCTCACCGCCCTGCACATAGACGCCGCCGGCGTTGTAGGCGGCGAACACCAGGGGCGGATCGAGAGCGGTGCGTTTCGACTGATAGGCGATGTAAGCCACACCGCACGCGATCGAGTTTTCGGGCTGGTACAGCCACGAACGCGTCACCTTGTTGCCTGGCGGCCGCGGCACCACGTCTTTTGGATATCCCGACCAGTTCACCATCTGTTGGGCGGTACTGATTAGGGTCTGCATGAGCCCAGGAGACACCCTGTGGGGCGTTGCAGCATCACTTCGGTACCCTGGCTCCTTGCGAAGCGCTCGGGGCTTCCCCGCGCTTTCTGTGGCGCACGTGGCGATGCCCAGTTCAACAGGCACTCCAAGCGCGGCGCAGACGCGCTCGAAAATGTCGCCATAGTTCTTCTGGATCTCGCGAACGACACTCAGCCCTTCCATTTCGATCTTGCCGGCAACTTCAAAGCCGACTGGACGGAGCCGATAGGAA
>JBCDIP010000663.1:0-1905 GCA_038748855.1 Pseudomonadota bacterium | reverse complement strand
GTCACATGAGCCTGCAATCCGCATCTCATAAATGGTATGTGCCATTCGAGGCCCTGGCGCTGAAAAGCGTACTGAGCGCAACGGCTGGTGTTCACCTGCTCATCGCGGTTCTGGAGCTTGTGCGTGACAGGGCAGATCTGGCCGGCCTTGCCGTCTTGGCAAGCCTCGGTTTCGCAGCGATCCGATGGGTGTTGCCAACGGCGATGTCTGGAGCTGTCCGAATCAACACCGCCCGCTTTGCCGTTCTTGTCACGGCAATCGCGGCGGCCTTGCTGACACTTGGGAGCGGCCTCTCGATCTACACCGTTTGGGCACGGGTCTGGTCGTGGTTGCCTCTGGTCGCGGCTGGCGCGGGCCTGATCAGTCCTTACCTCACCGGCTGGGCCAGACGGCAACTTCCATCAGAAGCCCTTGAAACGGGATTGTCTCGCAACCGGCGACTTTACCCCCTCTTCCAGCGGATCGGGTCCCACATCCTCCTTGTCCATGCGAGCATACTCGTATTACTGCCCAACATCTGGATTGCGGATGTGTCGGTGTCTCCAGGTAACCTCCTGGGCGGCGGGCTTGGCGATGCCTTTTCCCTTGAACACTACGTCACTATGCTCGGTGGCTCCGATTTCTGGATGTGGACACGCAACTCCATCATCGTCGCGGTGGGCACAACCATCTTTGGCCTGTTCCTGGCTGTCCCCGCTGCCTATGCCTTCAGCCGGTTCAGCTTCTACGGCCGCCAGCCGGCCATGTTCTCATTCATCGTTGTGCAGATGTTTCCCGGTGCAATCATCCTGGTGCCTTACTTCCTGGTGATGAAAACGCTGGGCCTGCTCAACACCTCCATTGGCCTCATCATCGCCTACTCGGTCACGGCACTTCCGCTCTGCATCTGGATGCTCAAAGGCTTCTTTGATGCTGTGCCGAAAGAGTTGGAGGAAGCGGCCAAGCTGGATGGCTGCTCCACCACGCAGATCTTCCTGAGGATCATTCTGCCTTTGTCACTGCCGGCCGTCGCGGTGACCGGGATCTTCTCTTTCCTGACGGCTTGGAACGAGTTCCTGCTGGCGCTGGTCTTCAACACCTCAAACGATCAGTTCACCCTCCCAGTGGGTCTCGCCTCTCTCATCCCGACGGACAATCAGCGCTGGGGTGATTTTGCCGCCGCCAGCCTTCTGGTGAGCGTGCCGGTGGTGATCCTCTTCATTCTTTTCCAAAAGTCCCTGATCCAGGGCCTGAGTTCAGGAGCTGTGAAAGGCTGATGGTCGCTGTTCGCTTCATCGATGCGCATAAGGAATTTGACGACGGCTATGTGGGCGTCGACCGTCTCAATCTGGATATTGAGGATGGCGAGTTCCTGGTGCTTCTCGGGCCGTCAGGGTGCGGGAAGTCTACAACACTGCGCTTACTCGCTGGTCTGGAAGATATCTCCGGCGGTGAAATCCAGATTGACAGTGTGCGGGTGAATGATTTGCCGGCCGCAGCCCGCGGCCTTGGCATGGTGTTTCAATCCTACGCCCTCTATCCGCATATGACGATCCGGGAGAACCTGTCCTTCGGGCTTCGCATGGCGCCGAAATCTGAGCGTCTGGACACGGCAGAAATCGACTCTCGCGTAGCGGAGGTTTCGGAGCTGCTGACCATGGAGAAGGAGCTCGACAAGAAGCCACGCGAGCTTTCCGGCGGACAGCGCCAACGCGTGGCGATTGGGCGGGCTTTGGTCCGCCGGCCGAAAGTGCTCCTAATGGGTGAGCCCTTGTCCAATCTGGACGCCAAGCTGCGCAACCATATGCGGCGAGAACTGAAGCGTCTCCATGAACGGCACGGCACAACCACCGTCTACGTGACCCATGATCAGGTCGAAGCTATGACTCGAGCCGATCGGGTCGCAATCATGGCCGACGGCAAGCT
>JBCDIP010000662.1:0-1914 GCA_038748855.1 Pseudomonadota bacterium | reverse complement strand
GGCCTTGCAGTCTTCAGTGAGCCTGGGTTGAGCCCGCGTCGCCCAGGTTGTGACGGGGCTGGCTTCCGCGCGGGCCTGGGCGATCGCGTTTTGGGGCGAGGTAAAGAAGCGCCGGTCACGATTTGGCAGCTGAAAAATGGCCCGCGTCGCATCTCTGTTCCACGGATAGATGTTGAGAAACGGGCCCAAATCGCGGCCTTGCCGGGCCGTATCACGAAGGGTCAGCAGGGTCTGAGCGGTTTTCTCAAACGTGCTCCGTGCTGCCGAATAAGGATCAACATACCGGCAATATGCGCCATAGGCCGCTCCGGCCAGTTGCTCAACAGTGGGACGAGCCGTTCGGCGTGCGCAGGGCTTTTCATCTTCGCTAAGGCCCCAGCCGGCGTAGAAAGGGATGCCAAAGCAACGCACGGACTTGCCCGCCATAAGGGCATCGAAGCCCAGCTGGCTGGAGACGGTGTAAACCCGGCTGACCTTAGCAAAGAGTTCCCAAGGATTAAGCGGGGCGGTCAGGATCTGGCACCCCTTAGCATCGGACAGATAGCCGGTTCGTGTGCCGGCCACGGTTTCGGGGTGCGATTTCACCACAATCTTTGCGCCGGGGTTCTCATCTCTGGCCGCCTCCAGCATGGCCGTGAAATCCCGCCCGTCCGCAAGAGCGCCTTTTATGGAGAGATCGCCCGCCGTCTGGTCGATGACCAGCACATGGTCTGGACCTTCCAGATCCAAAGCTTCCGCGTGCGGGGTGTCATTGTATTTGCAGAGCTGATGGTGCCGCAAAGTCTGGATGATCCGCGCGCCATCTTGGGCATGGGCGCTTTGGGCGATGAGGTCTTCCAGCCGCGAGGGCGCGCGCGCGTCATAAAAGATGCCGCGATCGTCCACGGCCAGGCTCAAGGCCGGCGAGCGTTGGACGCTGTTGGGATAGACCGAACGCAGAAACCCATCTTCCAGCAACAGGAACGGCTTGCCCTGCGCCTGCGCCAACCGCACAGCTTTCTGGCCGCTCGGTTTGCGGCCCCAGCCGATGAAGAGGTCATGCTCTCTCGGATCGCCGGAAAAGGCATGGCGAAAGCGGGCCTTGGTTAGACCGAGGAACTGAGGCAAAAACGCTACGCGCGCAAGGCCCCAAGAGCATAGGCCCACGCTCAGGCCGGAGCCATCCGAATCAAGAAAGTCCACACCGCGCATCGACGCCATCCTAGAGCAGTTTCCGCTTTGGCTCAGCGGAATGTGCGGCGAATATGCGGTTGAGACAGGCACCTTCAGGTGAGCGCTAATCGGCGAATGTTATGCCGGAGCGGGCGAGGAAAACGGCCTTGCTCACCGACGTCAGCACCTTGTTCCACTGATGCAGTGGAGCGTTCGTCACCAAGATGGTGTCCTGGTCCTGCATTTGAAACGCCTTGGCATTGAACACCGATTGGGCCTCCATAAGGTTCAACTGATAGACGATCGGCACCCGCCGTGCTGCGGTCTCCGGCTTGCCCACGAGCCGGCGCAGGGCGTTGACAACCCGGCCGCTCTCAAATCGGAAGAGGAACACCCCGGTTCTGTCCGCCCGCGTGTCTGCCAGTCCGCCGGCCACGGCCAACGCGTCCACCAGCATGAAGTTCCATTTGGTGAAATCGTGCTCAGACGATTTGTTGACGGCCCCAAGAATCGAGAACGTCTTTGGCCGGTCCGCCACGATCACCTTGTCGCCAGGCAGCAGGTTGATGTCATAGTCAGGGCTGGAATGCAGCCGGCCGAGCGTGATCGCCCCCTGCCGCTTTCCGCGCACCACGCGCACCACCGTGCGGTGAGGCTTGCCTTTCACACCGCCGGCCATGGCAATGGTTTCAATCAGCCGGCCTGAGCCGTCTGCCAGGTTGAGCTGATAGAGACCCGGTTTGCCGACCAGCCCGGTCACGG
>JBCDIP010000661.1:0-1917 GCA_038748855.1 Pseudomonadota bacterium | reverse complement strand
GCTTCCACCACGGTGATGGCTTTTGGCTTCAATACCGGCACAGGCGTGGCGTTCGGGTCTTTGCCAGCGAAATAAAACTCGCCGATCAGCGCTTCGTTGACCCAGGGCAATTGCCGTTTCCCTGTGCTCTCGTAGACCGTCTCGCGGACCCGGCCCATGAGCTGGCGGATTTCAAGGCCCGGTGTGGTGATATGCTGAACCAAAGCCGCTGTGAACGGGCTGTTTGCGGTGTCGCCATCTGCGGCCACATCTCCCGGTGCCGTGGCAAATGTGATCATTGTGCCGGCCGTGCTCGCCTCCACGCGGGCAAGACCGCGCGAAGCCCCGCGGCTCGCCGATGTGGGCAGCGGATTGTTGCGACACGCATCAAGGATCATCAGTTTCAGACGTGCGCCTGAGGTCTCCATCATCTCCATAATGTCGCTCGTGCGCACGGCCTGGGCCGGCAAATCGGTCTCAGCGGCAATGCTTGATCCAACCGGCAGAAGCCAATTGCGGCCAGCAACCTGCACACCATGTCCGGCATAGAACACCAAGGCCACATCGGAACCAGAAGCTGAACGTCCAAAGGCAGACATGGCGTCAAGCATTTGGCGATGGGTGCCATTGATCACCTCGGTCACTTCGAACCTTAAAGCCTTAAGACTTGCGGCGACCGCGGCAGCGTCATTGGCAGGATTTTTCAGGGCAGGTGCATTTGTATAGGCGCCATTCCCGATCACCAATGCAACGCGCCGTTCCGCATAGGCTGGTGCAGCCAGTGTCAACAAAGCTAGAATGCAAAGGCAAAGCAGAGAACGCAGCATGAACCACCCCAACGTAAGACTGAGTTTGTTGTAATGGGGGGAGTTGAAATTGTACACTCTTCTAAACCTTCCGGCGGCGCCATTTGCGCCGGCCGGTATTCGCCCTCTGGGCCATAATGCGGCCCTGTTTTCAGGCCAACTAAACCTGAGACGGGGAAAAAAGCGCAAGGATTAGCAAAAGGTTAATGCTGCTGGCCTAAAGGCTGGTTGAAACGCTCGCTTTCGTGAAAACCATAACCTGGATCGTTATGAAGCTCTTTCGTTCCTCAAAACCAAAGAAGACCAAGAGCAAACGCGTGCCCCCAAAGCTCAGCGCGCCCGCACCGCGCGAGCGTGGTGGACGCAAAACGCGGAGATCCAAGACCGCGCGTTCCGCGAGGCGGCGCTCGCCCGCCGCCCGTATCGCCATGTGGTCTATGACCTTTGTTCTGTGGGGGTTTGTCGGGCTGATTGGGATCGCGGGCTATATGGTTTATGCCCTGCCCGGCCAAGACATTTTCACCATTCCAAAGCGCACTGAAGGCATCGTGTTGTTGGCGGACAATGGGGAGGTTCTGGCTGAAAGCGGCATGTTCCTCGGCGACGACGTGCGGCTGCGTGATCTTCCAAGCTATGTGCCGCAGGCGGTTCTGGCCATTGAGGACCGCCGGTTCAGACAGCATTTCGGCGTGGACTTGGTGGCCCTTGCGCGGGCCATGTACCGGAACTTCAAGGCCGGCCGCGTGGTTCAAGGCGGCTCAACTCTGACCCAGCAGCTCGCCAAAAACCTATTCCTAAAGCCGGAACGCACGATCCACCGCAAGGTTCAAGAGGCCATTCTGGCGTTATGGCTGGAGCACAAGTTCTCAAAGGACGAGATCCTTCAGCTCTATCTGAACCGGGTCTATTTCGGCGGCGGAGCCTACGGGGTGGAAGCCGCCGCGAAAACGTACTTCGACAAAAGCGCACGTCAATTGAGCCTCGCAGAAGCGGCGGCTATGGCGGCGTTGCTGAAGGCTCCTTCCCGGCTCAATCCAAAGTCAAACCCCAAGGCGTCGCGTCAGCGCTCTATTTTGGTGCTCTCCAGCATGATCAAAGAGGGCTATATCACAGAGGCTGAAGCCAAGCGGGC
>JBCDIP010000660.1:0-1919 GCA_038748855.1 Pseudomonadota bacterium | reverse complement strand
TTGCCCATGGGCTCAAAGCAGCCGATCAGGAGCCCGCCGGAATCATCCCGGATATAGAGGTGGGAATCGTGGTCGGACAGTGTGGGCATGTTCCCACTGATGCCTTCAACCGGTTTGGTGAGCAGATAGAAGTGCTCGCACGGCCACACTGGCGCGCCCACTCCGGCAAGCCCTGCCGTCTTACGGCTCCAAAGACCGGAGCAAACGGCAACCGCATCGCAGCGGATGGTGCCGGCTGTGGTCTCCACCCCAACCACCTTGTTGCCTTTGGTCAAGATACCGGTAACGCCAGTATCCTCGAAAAACTGCCCGCCGCGAGACCTGGCGCCTTTAACAAGTGCCGCGCAGAGATCGGATGGGCTCACCCGGCCATCCTCCGGCGAAAACACTGCGCCCAGAACATCGTCCACATTCATCAGTGGCCAACGCTCTTTGGCCTCCCCAGGCGAGATCCAATCTGCCGTCAGGCCAAACAGATGGGCGAGCGCTTCTTGACGCCTGGTGTGGATCACCCGGTCTTCGTTAGTGGCGATGGAAAGAGAGCCTTTGTTGATCCAACCTGTTGCCTGACCTGTCTCTTCCTCCAGCTGTGAATAAAGTGTGATGGAGTAGCGGATCAACTCGGTGAGGTTGCGCGAAGACCTCAGCGCCCGCACCTGGGCTGCTGAATGCCAGGTGGTGCCGGATGTGAGCTTGTTGCGCTCAATCAGCACCGCATCACTAACCCCTTGTTTGGTCAGATGGTAGAGCGTCGAACAGCCCATAACACCGCCGCCGATGATGACGACGGAGGCTTGATTTGGAAGAGCAGATGGCGACATGGCTCGGCCTCCAGATCAGCGGCCGGTAAACTTGGGCTTGCGCTTCTCCATGAACGCCTGACGCCCTTCCGTGTAGTCGTCGCTTTCAAAGCATGCCTTCACCATAGTTTCGATGGAGGCAAGATCGCGCTGATCGGGGTCGGCCTCAATCGCCAGTTTGGTCGCCTTAACGGCCGCGATGGTCAGCGGGGCATTCTCCGATATGCGCGTTGCATAGTCCTCCACGTAATCGTCCAACGCATCCGCGGCGACCACGCGGTTCACCAGACCCATGGCGTAGGCTTCTGCGGATGAGAACTGACGGGCCGTATAGAAGATCTCCGCTGCCATAGAGGGTCCCACGATATTGGCCAGCTGGCGAATACCGTCAAAACCATAGCCCAGGCCCAGCTTCGCAGCTGGCACGGCAAACCGAGAACCTTCCTCGCAAATCCTGATATCGCAGCAGATCGCCAGCGCGAGGCCCCCGCCGATGCAATAGCCGTTAATCTTGGCGATTACCGGTTTTGGGAACTTGGTGATGGCTGCGTAGAACCGGCCATTGGTTTGTTTGTAATGCTCTACGGCTTCAGGCGTGGAGCGCTCTTCTTCGAACTTGGAGATATCAGCACCAGCCGCAAAGGCCTTCCCTCCAGCTCCGGAAATCACCAACAGCCTCGTTTCCGGATCATCCGCCATTTGCTCCACAAGGTTGGCTCCGCCTTCCCACATAGCCAGGATAAGTGCGTTGTGACGTTCTGGATTGTTGATGATCAGCCGGCCCACGGCGCCGTCACGGCCGCCCAGAATTTTACCATCGGCAAGTTCGTTTAACGCCATGAGAGGGATCCTAAATCACACCATTTGCTTCAAACTGATCGATCTCATCGTCCCCATACCCGTACTCGCCTAAGATTTCGCGGGTGTGCTGGCCGATGGTAGGAGGCGGGGCAACGATGGAGGCAGAAGATCCACTCATAAGAATGCCTTGCCCAACCAGCTTGCTTTTTCCGCGCTCTTGACTGTCCACATCCCAGGCCATGCCCAAATGCTGCATTTGAGGACTTTCAAACGTCTTGTCGATTGTGTTGATCTCCCCGCAGGGAACCCCCGCGCCAT
>JBCDIP010000659.1:0-1936 GCA_038748855.1 Pseudomonadota bacterium | reverse complement strand
GATAATTTGCTTCAGGAGCCGGATTTGATCGTCCGTATCCAAAATGGAGAAATCGGACTTCAAGCCGACCAATTCGGCGTGGCGGCGCAGGATCTTCACGCCGATGGAGTGGAACGTGCCCAGCCACTGCATGCCCTCCACAATCCCGCCAATGAGAGAGCCGATGCGGTCCTTCATCTCCCGGGCGGCTTTGTTTGTGAAGGTGACAGCCAGGATCTGACCGGGCCAGGCGCGGCCCGTATTGAGCAGATGAGCGAGCCGAGTGGTCAGCACGCGGGTTTTGCCGGTGCCGGCGCCGGCCAGCACCAGAACCGGCCCGTCCAGGCTTTCCACGGCCGCGCGCTGCTCTTCGTTCAGGGACGCAAGGTAAGGCGCCTCGGTGGTGAGACCGGCCCGGGCGGCAATACCGCCTTCCTTGGGCACGTAGCCCAAATCATCGTCACTGAAATCTTCCAGAGGGTCGCTGGTCATTTGCTAACTTGAGGTTCGCGATTCGTCACTTAAGCGTTCTATATAACACTGAAAGTCGCGGGTACGACGCCCCATAGGAACAATTATGAGCGATAACAAACAAGAACGTCTCCTAAAAATGGGTCTGCGCACCGTAACAGGCGAGGCGCGGGAGGGTTTTTTCATTCCTTACCGCTATGCCGCAGCGGTGCCCCGGCGGGTCGAGGTCTATCAGGCGCTGATGCCCCTCTTTGAAGCTGCTGAAGATGCCTTGGGCGAGGTTCTGGCACGTATCGACGAGTTGGGCGCCGATCTGAAGGCCATTGACGGGACCGGCGAAGAGCATGCGCGCTTTGACCAATATTGGTATCCGCGCATGGATGCAGCGGCCGCTTATGCTCTGGTGCGCACGCTCAAGCCAGCTCGCATTGTGGAGATTGGATCGGGTCACTCCACCCGGTTTATGTCTCGGGCGGTGGCTGATGGGGGCTTTGAGTGTACGATTACGGCGATCGACCCGGCGCCGCGGGCCAATATTGCCGCGTTGGGCATTGATGTGCAGCGCAAAACCCTGCAAGAGGCCGACCTGTCTGTGATCTCCAGCCTTGAGGCTGGTGACTTTTTGTGTGTGGATTCCAGCCACATTCTGATGCCAGGAAGTGATGTGGACATCGTCCTGAACCGCATTCTGCCCGCCCTGGCGCCGGGCGTTGTGGTGGCGTTTCACGATATCTTCCTGCCGTTCCCCTATCCGCCTGATTGGGACTGGCGCAACTATAATGAGCAAAACGGGGTTGGCGTGCTGCTCCAGGGGGGCTATGAGCTTGTCTTCGCCAGCCATTATGCGGTGAGAGAGATGAGCGCCGTCTGGTCGGGCGGTGTGCTGGGGAGTTTGCCCCTTTTGGCGGGCGCCCATGAGTGTGGAGTTTGGGTGCGAAAAACCTGAGGCAACGGATTGGAACAATGAAAGAAAAAGACAAAACCCAATTGGAAGACTTCCGCCGCAGTATCGACAATCTCGACGCCGCATTGATCTATCTGGTGGCCGAACGGTTCCGGCTGACCCAGCAGGTGGGTGAGTATAAGCGCGCCAACAGTCTGCCGCCGGCAGATGAAAAGCGCGAAGCCGAACTGATCGCCAGATTGCGTCAACTGGCTAGCGACAGCCAGCTGGATCCCGATTTTGCCGAACGTCTCATCCGCTTCATCATCGACGAGGTGGTGCGCAACCATGAGCGCATTCGGGCCTCCTAAGGGATGTTCTGTTCGTTCAAGTTGTAATGATCCCGTTCTCCTCTGGTTAACGCCACCATCAAAATCCGCTTAAAAACCTCGTTTTCAGGCCTACACTAGCGCCTGGCAAGCTCTTTGCAGGGCTGGTCACAGAGGTTCACCGGGTAGATCTGGACCTCAAGAGGAGGCGGAAATGAAACAATTGGCACTCGTGCTCGGCGTGATTGCGGCGGCGCTCATGGTGAGCCCTGCG
>JBCDIP010000658.1:0-1947 GCA_038748855.1 Pseudomonadota bacterium | reverse complement strand
CATTGGCCTGCGGGACAATCGGCTCAGGCGCGGGCTGCTGCGTGAGGATCGGCCTGACCACAAAAAGCCCAAGAACGATGGCTACGAGCGACAAAAGCCCATAGGGCCAAAGAGCAAGAAGTGGTGCTGTGATGGAGCCACTGGGCGTGTCGATGGCAATGCCTTGAGGGGCAGGCGTGGGAAACTCCAGACTTTCCAAAGTCACCACGTCGCCTCGCGCCGCATCAAAGCCAACGGCGGATTGCACCAAGCTGCGCAACGCCTCCATCTCAGCCTCTGGTCGCGGTTGCCAAACCCGCTCTCCCGCGTCCGAGATTGTGTGGAGCCCGTCAACAATCACGGCCACGCTGATCCGCTGCACTTGGCCAGGGGTGACGACCAATTCGCGACGGGTTTCAGAGACTTCGAAGTTGACACGCTCGCGGGTCAACTCCGCATTCTGAGACCGGTTCTCTGAACCTTCTCCGGCGTCGCCATCGGGCAAATTGGACGCAACCGTCACCGCCCCACCGGATTGCCCTTGCTCTGCCTCAGACCGTTCTTCGGTGTCCGTGCTGATCGCCACCCGGGAGGTGGGGTCAAGCACACGCTCGGTGATGGTTTGGTGATCAAGATTAGCCTCGATCATCACTTCAACAACCGCCCGGCCTGTGCCAACGCGTGCCTCCAAAAGACGCTCTAGCCGGCCTTTCAAGGCCTCCGCCCGCGCATCGATGTCGCTAGACGTCTGGGTGAGCGCCGATGGCGCATCTCCTGCTGCAAGCACAACGCCTTGATTTGTATCGATAACTGTAACGTTGTTGGGGCTCATCCCAACCACTGCTGAGGACACAAGATACCGAAGAGCTTCTGCTCTGTGTGCGGCCAGCGCCCCTTGCCCCATGGTCACAGTGACCGAGGCCGTCGGCGGTTGAGCCTCCCCAAAAGTAGGGCGATCCGCGGCTGCAATATGAACCCGCGCTGACCGCACATCTGGGGCAGACACAATGGTTCGTGCCAGCTCGCCTTCTTTCGCGCGCAAGTACGTGGCATCGAACATGCGCGCCGTGGTTCCAAAGCCGGTGAGCTGATCCAACAGCTCATAACCAGAAGATCCCGTGGCTGGCAGGCCCTGAGCGGCCAGCGACAGGCGCGTTTGATCCCGCACCGCCGCGTCCACATAGATGTTGCTGCCTTGCACGGTGTAGGCGATGTTCTGGGCATCAAGCTGTGCCAGAACTTCGCCTGACAATGACGGCTCCAGCCCTGCATAGAGCAAGGCCTGCTCTGTCCGATTGGCCGCACTGGCCAAGTAAATGACAATAGCAAACGTGGCCAACGCGGCGAGCCCGGCTATCCACCGCCGCCGCGTATCAAGTGCCGTCCAAATCGTGGCGAGTTGCCCCACGGCAGTTCCTTTTCTCCACAGGCCTTCTGGCCGAACTTGGGCGCAGTCATCTCCAGTCAGACTTAAGAATTGGTTAGTTGCCGCGTGGTTTAAGCGATTTGATTGAAACGCCCGAGTTATGCGGAGTGACGATGGCAGAAGCCGAGTCAGAAGCTGAGGAAACCCAAGAGGAAAAGCCCAAAAAGGGCAAGCTTGCGCTGATTCTGTCGCTTGTCTTGGGACTGGTTGGTGCCGGTGCGGGATTCGCAGCGGTCCAATTTGGTGCGATCCCTCAGCTGATCGGCAATACTGCAGAGGTGAAGGAGAAGCCGGCTGAGCCCGTGCGCGACGGGAGGAACGTGGCGTTTGTCCCTTTAGACCCCATCGTCGTCTCCCTCGGCCCACAAGCTGCTGCCAAGCATTTGCGCTTTGTTGCGCAAATGGAGGTGCCAGAGGAAAATGAGCCGGTTGTGGCTGCTCTGAGACCCCGTGTCATGGACACGCTTAACACCTACCTCAGGGCACTGACCGAAGAAGAGTTGAGAGAGCCTGCGGCCATGCTGCGCGTGCGGGCTCAGATG
>JBCDIP010000657.1:0-1947 GCA_038748855.1 Pseudomonadota bacterium | reverse complement strand
GCCAGGTAGTCGTGCTGCCCGGCGGTTTGGTTTGCCATGCTTTGCTCGCTGACCATTTCAGAGCTGGAAAGCATATCTCATGAGAGGACCCAGACAAATCACACCTGGGCGAGTGACCGGCAGCTAGATCAGCCCCAACTCTGCCAACTCATGGCGCATTTCCGGCGGCATATCAGACTTGGCATCCGCCCGCGGCAGATCCGGCGGAGCATCGTCCACATCAAAATAGCGCCAGCCCTGAAAGGCCCGGCGTGGAAGCGGGCGCACCGGCACAAGATCCTTGTGGAGGATGATCCGGCAGCGGTTGATGTTTTCCTCATCCACGAACTCTTCCAGGTCCGTCACCAGCTGGCGGCACAAGATCATGCCCTTGATGACCCAGAAGATGGAGCCACCGTCCAGCACCTCTTCGCGGCGCTTGGGGCGCATGCGCGTTGTGTGAAACAGCCGGCCCACCTGCTTCAGGCGGAAGGCCTGCCAGTCGGCGAGGCTTTCTACGCTTTCAGAGCCAACGCTGAGTTTCAGAAGGTGCACCGTCATGACACCATAAGTGTAGTGGTGCGGCGGTCCGATTTAAAGCGGGCAAGGCCCTGCGCTTGTGGATTACTCTTGCGGCTCCAGCACCACCAGAACCTGGCCTTCTTCCACCTGGTCGCCTTCGGCAGCGTTCACCTCTTTCACCGCGGCACGCATTCCTGCGGTGAGCGTGTGTTCCATCTTCATGGCCTCCAGAATGACCACAGGCGCGCCTGCGGCAAGCTTCTGGCCTTCACGCACCTGAAGCCCGATGATCCGGCCTGACATGGGCGCGCGAATGAGATTGCCTCCGGCCCCGGCCCCTTCATCGCGGGCCGTCAGATCCTGGAACTCAGCTTCCATCATCACCCGGTCATTGGTGACGATCATCAGCTTGTCCTGGCCCGGTACCCGCATGCAGGTGGCCTCCAGAACGGCGTCCTTGTAGGCGGCCGTGAGGCTCCCCTTATCGAGCTCAATATCCTCCACCAGCATCTCAAAAGAGGCCTCTTCAGTGGAGACCGATAAACGGGTTGTCCGGCCCCATTCAATGGCCGCCACCGTCTCCACCCCGTCCAATACCAAATGCAGGCGCTCGCGGCGGCTGAGGCCGGCAAAGCTCCAGCCCGCCGCCAAATCCCAAGGGCTGCCCGTCCCTGTCTGGCCCTGACGCAGCTGGCAGATGCAATCATAGGCCGAAAGGACCGACGCGGCGATTGCGCGCTCTTTCCAGATCGGCGGAACAATGTCCTTCCAGTGGGTGTCGATGAACGCTGTGTCAAGATCGGCCGCCCCGAACGCCTGGTGCTCCAAGAGGCCCGTCAGGAAGGCCAGATTTGTGCGCAGTCCAATCACCTCCGTGCCGCGCAACCCCTGAACCAGGCGCTGAATGGCTTCAGCCCGCGTGCTGCCATGGGCGATGACCTTGGCAATCATGGGATCGTAGAACGGGCTGATCTCAGCGCCTTCCGCCACACCGGTGTCTATGCGCAGGCCTTGGATCTGTTGGGGCCACTCAAGCCGCAAAAGCCGGCCTGCCTGAGGCAGAAACCCGTTGAGCGGGTCTTCAGCATAAAGCCGCGCCTCAACCGCATGGCCGCCAATAGTCAAATCACCCTGGGAGAAGCGCAAGGGTTCGCCAAACGCGGCCCGGAATTGCTGCTCCACCAGATCGGTGCCGGTGATCATCTCGGTCACGGGATGCTCCACCTGCAAGCGGGTGTTCATTTCCATGAAGAAGAAACCGTCCGGCCGCAGTCCCTTAGAGGTGTCGACGATGAACTCCACCGTCCCTGCCCCTTCATAACCCACAGCCTTCGCCGCCAGCACGGCCGCCTCGCCCATGGCGCTGCGCATCTCATCGGTCATACCGGGCGCAGGCGCCTCTTCAATGACCTTCTGATGGCGCCGCTGCAAGGAGCAATCCCGCTC
>JBCDIP010000656.1:0-1981 GCA_038748855.1 Pseudomonadota bacterium | reverse complement strand
GAGCAAACCTGAGCAATGCCAACAGGGCCACCAGGACCGGCGATGCGGTCACATCAAAGGCATAAAGACCAAACGCCAGGAGCTCCAGCCACCGCACGACGCCGGTAAGGCAGCCGACCGTCCACACGCGCACGAATTGGGGATTACTGAACAACGAAGGTTCAGATCGTTTGAAGACGCCCACGTTTCCTCAAGATCTTTGTCTGCCCACAGCAAGAGACTGCTGTCATGGCCCCTTAACACACCTGGAAGGTGCCGCGCCAGTTCCGCTTAAGACCGGTGGCCGGAGACCCGGCCGCGCTCAAAATGGGTTTTCAGAAGCGCCAGTACCAGATCGATTGCATGAGCTGGCGGCGCGCTGTCTGCCTCTTCAAAGAAGTTAGAGTATGCAGGAGCCAGCTGACAGGTTTGTCTGACGGTTTCACGCCCCGTGAACGTAAGCCAGACGCAGTCTTCGTCCACTTTGACGAAATGCTCGCTCACCAGCCAAGAGACTATGTTGCCTTCAAGGGCGTTAAGATCTCCGTCTCCACGTTCACTGGGCATGCGAACATGATCTGGATATCTGACGTAGAGATCGCGGAACAGACTTACAATGCGAAGGCTGATCTCGTCGGCTTCAACATTGCTCTCCGATAACAACTGGAGGTATGGCCGGGAAGATTCTTCTGTATTGGTCACAATTACCCTGATGGAGGACGAAACAATTTGACCGCATCATCTCTTACCCCCCGGTAACTGCAGACGTCGGGTTACACAATAGGCCGTGATTTTGCAAGTCGAACGTTGACGTAAACGGCAATCAACCTAGGTGTGCGACTGATTTTTGAGCACCGAGGTCTCAAATTAACGACCAGCACTATCTTGCTTCAGGGCCGCGATGGCCAAATCCAATAGATACACCACAAAGGGCAATTTAAGGTCTTTGGCTCGGGTGCGGGCTTCAAGAATATCCGAATGCAAGTCACCAATCTCTGACTGAAGCTGTGACAAGGTCTGCTCTTCCTATGCGCCCCGGTCCGCCATCCAATTCGGCGGTATGGCCTCGATCCCCAGGGCACTGCTTAGTTCAGTAGCTCTCAAAAAATGGTTGCGCCGACCGTTACACTTTTCAGCACCTTCGCAATGATCGATTTACCAACAACTCCCGAATCATCCGCCCCCCGGTGGGTGTTGATCTTTGCCTGGCCCGCGGGTTCTATGCATCACCCGCTTCTTAAGCAACCGGACCTGAGCCCCATGAGTGATAAGCTTGCCGCCCTTCTTGCCGAACGTTTCGGCGCCACCTGTCCAGACCCTGCCTCCGCCGAAGCGCCAGACGCCTGGCAGCATATTGCGGCCCGGGGCTCCTGTCGGCATTTTACAGACAGGCAAGTGCCCGGCGAGCTCATTGAACTCCTCTGCGCGCTGGCGTTCTGCAGCCCCTCCAAAAGCGATTTGCAGCAGCGCGACATCATCATCGTGGAAGATAAACGTCTGCGCGCTGAGCTCAACACGTTGCTCACAAGCGGTCCATTGGCCCAAGCCTGGATAGAGAATGCCCCTCACCTTCTGGTGTTCTGCGGCAACAACCGGCGCCAGCGCCAGCTGCATGAGTGGCGCGGCAAGCCATTTGTGAACGACCACATGGACGCAGTGTTTAACCCGGCGGTTGATGCCGGCATTGCCCTTGCCGGCTTCATGCAGGCCGCCGAGGCCATGGGCCTTGGCTGTTGCCCCATCAGCGCCATCCGCAATGATGCCCGCACGGTAAGTGATCTCCTGGGCCTGCCTGACTATGTGTTTCCCGTTGCCGGGCTTGCGCTGGGGTGGCCCAAATTTCCGCCGCGCATCACCATGCGGCTGCCGCTGACCACCACGTTGCACAAGGACCGTTTTGACGAGAGCACAGTGCGGGAGGAAATCGAAGCGTATGATGCGGAGCGCCACGCGCACCGCCCCATAGCCGCACAACGCGACATCGCCAAATTTGGAGAGACGG
>JBCDIP010000655.1:0-1993 GCA_038748855.1 Pseudomonadota bacterium | reverse complement strand
TGAAACCGATCTGGTTGTTCACGATGAAGTGGATCGAACCGCCTGACTTGTGGCCCTTCAGGCCGGAGAGGCCGAAGCATTCCGCCACAACCCCCTGGCCGGCAAAGGCGGCATCGCCGTGGAGCAACAGAGGGATCACTGAGGAGCGCTCGGCGTCTTCATGCTGGTCCTGCTTGGCGCGGGCCTTGCCCAGCACCACCGGGTCGACGATCTCAAGGTGAGAGGGGTTTGCCGTAAGCGACAGGTGGATGGAGTTGCCGTCCAAAATCCGGTCTGACGAAGAGCCCAGGTGATACTTCACGTCCCCTGAACCTTCCACTTCGTCCGGCTTGAACGAGCCGCCCTTGAATTCGTTGAAGATGGCCTGGAAAGGCTTGCCCATAACGTTGGCCAGCACGTTAAGCCGGCCGCGGTGGGGCATGCCGATGACCACTTCCTTCACGCCCATTTGCCCGCCGCGTTTGATCACGCGTTCCAGGGCCGGCAGAATGGCCTCACCGCCGTCCAGGCCGAAGCGCTTGGTGCCGGTGTATTTCACGTTGAGGAAGTTCTCAAAGCCAACACTCTCGATCAGCTTGCGCAGAATGTTCTTCTTGCCTTGGGTGTCCAGCGCGATGCCTTTTTCGGCACCTTCGATGCGCTGCTGCAACCAGCCCTTTTGCTGGGGGTCGGAGATATGGATGAATTCCACGCCAAGGGTCGAACAATAGGTCTTGCGCAAGATCTCCACGATCTCGCGGATGGTGGCCATTTCCAGGCCCAACACGTTGTCGATGAAGATCGGCCGGTCCAGATCATCCGGTCCGAAGCCATAAGTTGCGGGCTCAAGCTCTGGCATGGCTTCCTGGGCGCGCAGTTTGAGCGGATCAAGGTCTGCGGCCAGGTGGCCCCGCATGCGGTAGGCCCGCACCATCATGAGGGCGCGGACGGAATCCAATGTGGCCTGGCGCAGCTCTTCATCTGAGAGGCTGACGCCCCCGGTTTGCGCCCGCGCAGACACCTTGCCCGCCATTGCGGTTTCAACCTGCGCCCAGTCGCCGTCCAGCGCGCTGACCAATTCGCCATTGGCGGCCGGCGGCCAGTCGGCGCGCTCCCAGGAGGCGCCTTTGGCGGTGGCTCTGACCTGATCTGGCTCATCGGCCAAACCGGCGAAGAATTCCTGCCACTCAGGATCCAGCGAATTGGGATTGTCCAAATATTGCGCGTGCAGTTGTTCGATGAAGTTGGCGTTGCCGCCATAGAGGAACGAAGTGCGCGAGAACGCATCGTTCTGGGCCGACTTGGTCATGTTGCGTTGCCGCCAGAATTACCGACCGTCAGAGCCGCCGCATCTGGCCCATCCCATGGTTGATACTAATTTCCTCAGCTCCACCTGAGCTTAAGCCCAGGCGCCGGCCGAAGCCGGACTATCTATTTAAGACGTCTTGCAGCGTTGTGCCAAGGGCTGCAGGCGAATTAGCAACTTCAATTCCTGCTGAGCGCATGGCTTCCATTTTGTCCTCAGCACCGCCCTTGCCGCCGGAGATGATCGCGCCCGCATGGCCCATGCGGCGCCCGGGAGGGGCGGTGACGCCGGCAATGAAGCCCACCACGGGCTTTTTCACCTTGCTGGCTTTGAGGAATTCGGCGGCTTCTTCTTCTGCCGTGCCCCCGATTTCGCCGATCATCACGATGGAATGGGTGTCGTCATCGCCTAAGAACATGTCCAGGCAGTCAATGAAGTTTGTGCCGTTTACCGGGTCGCCGCCAATGCCGATGCAGGTTGACTGGCCAAGGCCGGCCGCAGTGGTCTGCGCCACGGCTTCATAGGTGAGGGTGCCGGAGCGCGAAACGATGCCAACGGAGCCCGGCTTATGGATATGACCGGGCATAATGCCGATCTTGCATTCATCCGGCGTGATGACGCCCGGGCAGTTGGGGCCCACGAGGCGGGTTTTGGAGCCGGTGAGGGCCCGCTTGACCTTCACCATGTCCATGACCGGGATGCCCTCGG
>JBCDIP010000654.1:0-2011 GCA_038748855.1 Pseudomonadota bacterium | reverse complement strand
GAGAAATCCGGCGGCAAAATGACCCTCAAAATGTTTCACTCCGGCACTTTGGGCACCCAGCCTGACGCCATTGAGCAAGTGCGGATTGGCGGGTTGGAAATCGGAAACTTCAACCTCGGCCCCATCGGTCCTGTGGCGGCGGAAGCCAACGTGGTCTCCTTGCCGTTCATCTTCCGCGACATGGCCCACATGCACCGCGCGCTGGATGGCGAAGCCGGTGACAAGATCAGTGCCGGAATGGCCAAGAAGGGTCTGGTTGCTCTGGCCTGGTACGATTCGGGCGCACGCTCTTTCTACAACTCCAAGAAACCGATCAACACGCCTGAAGACGTGAAGGGCATGAAGGTGCGGGTCATGAACAATGACCTCTATTCCGGCATGATCGAAGCGCTTGATGGCAACCCGTCGCCCATGGCGTTTTCGGAAGTCTATCAGTCTCTGAAAACCGGCGTTGTGGACGGTGCTGAAAACAACTGGCCGTCCTATGAGTCCACCGGTCACTTTGAAGTGGCGGGTTACTACTCCCTGTCACAACATCTGATCATTCCAGAGTGCGTCTGCATCAATGCGAATGTTTACAACGCGCTGTCGGACGATGAGAAGAAGATCGTCAGAGATGCGGCCAGAGAATCCGCCACCCTGCAGCGCGAGCTCTGGGAAGCACGGGCCAAATCAAGCCGCGAAAAGGTTATGGCGTCTGGGGTGAAGTTCAACGACATTCCCGATAAAGCCGCGTTCCAGAAGGCTATGGAGCCGGTGTACGAGCGGTATCTGAGCGCAAACCCTGACCTCAAGCCGCTGGTCGAATTGATCCAGAACACGAAGTAGCCTTACTCCCTTGCATGGTTGCCGGTCTGCTTCGGTGCTCCCGATCCGAGCCAGACTGGCGGCCATGCACCCTTGTCTCCTCTACCGGCAAGACCATGAGCGACACCGCACCCCCTAAAAGCCGCTACGATCAGTTCCTTGATATGATCTGCCGCATCAGCATCCTGATCACCGGCACGGCCCTGGTGGTGCTTACGGTGATTTTCGGCTGGTTGGTGTTCGGACGCTATGTGCTGAACGCAACGCCAACGTGGGTCGAACAGGTCTCGCTTCTTCTGGTCAGCCTGATCGGTTTTCTCGGCGCCTCCATTGGGGTGCACCAAAAGACCCATCTGCGCGTCTCCTATTTCAGCGATATCAGCCCGCGCCCGGTGCGTAGAGCGTTTGAATGCGCCACCCATGTGGCACTCGGCATTTTCGGGGCGGTGATGATGGTCAACAGCTACAACTTGGCCGTCTTCAAGTGGGGCACTCTTATTCCGCTGATCCATGTTCCAGAAAGCCTGCGCGCCATCCCCATCATGCTGTGCGGCGCCTTCACGCTGCTTTATTCCATCGGCCACCTCATCCACTTCTTCCAAGAGACCGGCGAGCCCGCCGGCGCTCCTGAGCCTTAGGGAGCGGCCGGGCGCATGGGCTTAACCGTACTTCTCGGCGTATTCGCGGTTTGCGTGGTGGCCGGCGTGCCCGTGGCGTTTGCGCTTGGCATCGCTGCAGTGTCCGCGTTCTACGCAGAGGGCCTACCGCTCATCATCGCCTTCCAGCGCATTGTCTCCGGCATCAACATCTTCTCGTTGATGGCCATTCCGTTCTTCATCTTTGCCGGCGAGCTCATGTTCCATGGCGGCATTGCCGTGCGCCTGGTGCGCTTTGCGTCCGCTGCGGTGGGCGCGGCCCGGGGTGGGCTCGGCATCGTCAACGTGTTCTCGTCCATGCTCTTTGGCGGCATCTCCGGGTCTGCGGTGGCCGACATCTCCGCGCTCGGATCCATCCTGATCCCGGTGATGAAAGAGAAGGGGTACGACGATGATTATGCGGTGAACGTGACCGTCACCTCCTCAATCGCCGGCATCATGATCCCGCCCAGCCACAACATGATCCTGTTTGCTGTGGCGGCGGGCGGCGGCATCTCAATTTCCAAGCTGTTCCTGGCCGGCGTGGTCCCCGGCGTGGTCATGTGCAT
>JBCDIP010000653.1:0-2028 GCA_038748855.1 Pseudomonadota bacterium | reverse complement strand
TCTTGAACAAAAGCCCAAACGGAGCGTAGCTGCCCAACAGTCGGCGCTCCTGGTCAACCGTGATACCTGACAAGATGAGGTGCCCGCCTGGCGCCACTGCTCCGGCCAGACCTGCTTTCATCCGGCATAAGGGGTTGGCCAGAATATTGGCTATCACCAGCTGTGACGGCGTAAAGGCGCGAATCGCAGACGCCTCAACGCCGCTGGCGACAACCGTTTGAACAAAAGCGCCCGCTTCATTCAGCCGTGCATTGCTGCGGGCGACATCAATCGCCACTGGGTCAATATCGCTGGCCAGCACATTGCGCCGTGTGGCCAGCGCAAAAGCAATCGAGAGCACCGCCGAGCCGCACCCCACATCCAGTGCGGTTTTCGGCCGGGCCCATCTCAGCACATGATCAATCGCCAGCAGGCAGCCTCGGGTGGTGCCGTGATGGCCTGTGCCGAACGCCTGCCCGGCCTGTATTTCAATGCTGACCCCGGCAGCAGGTCTTAAGCTGCGGTCATGTTCGCCGTGAACGAAGAAGCGCCCGGCGCGGATTGGGGTCAACTGGCTCTGGCTGTGGCTCACCCAGTCGGTGTCCGGCAGGAGCTCGGAGGATAAGCTCACCGGCCCGAACAACCGCTCCAACTCAGCATCTGAAGGCAGCTGGCCTTGAAAGTACACCTCCACCGTCCAAATGCCGGTGTCCGGCTCCGTTTCAAAGGCGCTCACCACCACCGGCTCGCCGTCCAGAGCGTCCTCAAGGCGCTCGGCCAAAGGCTCTGCGGCGTCTTTGTGTAATAATTCTGTTGTGACCTTCCACGTTTGTGTCATAAGCCTATGCGCCGCCGCACTCACAGTTCTGCCCAAGTGGCTTTCTAAGAGACCCGTATGAGAAAGAAAAGCAATCCAAACAAAGTGGCCCTTCTTTGCGCAGGCGCAGCAACGCTTATGCTGATCGGCGACCTAGAGGCGTATGCACAGAACCAGAAGCGCTCAGAGGCCTACTTCATGACCCGCGCTGAACGGGCCGCGCGCGTGATCTGTTCGAAAAAGCCGACCCCGAAGCAAACCAGCAACTGCCGGAACAACCAAATGGCGGCCGCCCGCAGAGTGGTGTCCTACATCAAAGGTGGCAATCGGGAACGCCGCCTGAAGCGCACCCTGGGCTGCCTGCAGAAGGTACAGGTGCTGCCCATACACCTGCGCCGCAGCGGAATGCTATGGGTTGAGCGCTGCGCGCGCCGCTAGAGGCTACCTCTCCCGAACCTGTCATATTATCTGGTTGCCCGGTGTGCTAAGCTCGCCAAGCAGCGCGATTGACCGGCGAACGGAGCATGCATGGGGATTTTTGCTCGTCTGAGAGAAGCAGTACGCGGCGTTGGGACTGAGGCCTCCACCGGGCCTAAACACTTAGGCGATGGTGCCCTGAGCGCGGCGGATACCCCGGATATGCATGCCCCGGATGCGTTGGAGCCGGAACCGGTTCTCGACGGACTGCGCTTGGAACTGGGCTATGTGGACGCGGAAGGACGGCGCACTAACCGCCTTGTCACCTGCAAACGGCTGGTCCATGCAGACGATGGCGACAGGTTGTTGGCGTTCTGTCATGCCAGGCGGACCGATCGAACTTTTCTGCTCGACCGGATCAAAGATGCGGCAAACCACGCCACCGGCGCCAGAATTGGTGACATTCGGGCTTTTTTCGCTCCGTTTCGCGAGCAGGTCGGCGATCTTAACGATGATCATGGCACCACGCGCAAGCTGTTGGAGGAACTGGGCGATGAGTTGCGCATCCTCGCATTTATCGCCAAGGCCGATGAAACGCTCCACACCGCAGAAGACAACCTGATCTCCGTTTTCGTGCGCAGCCGCAGTGAGAACCTTGGCCACGAAGTGGCTGGGAACTACGATCATGCCAAGGTGATGGACTGGTTCCGCCACCAGGCGCCGGATATTGAGGTGATTGAACGCTCTGTGCTCCGAGTGGCCAAGCGTTCTGAGGCCCAATTGGGACATGTCTGGGAGCTGGCCGCCAAAGTCAT
>JBCDIP010000652.1:0-2032 GCA_038748855.1 Pseudomonadota bacterium | reverse complement strand
CGCACTTCAGATAGGCATTGCCCTCATCAGGCTTCACGATGTCATTCCACCGCTTGAAATCATCGAGCTCAAAGAGCGGACGCTGCGCAAACAACTGATAGCCGATCCGTACGGTCTGCTCACCGCGTTTATTGAGCTCGGTGATGACGCCGTAGTCATCCGGATAGTTGAGAAATCCGCCGGCACAGTCCAACGCTGATGTCAGGCCCAAACCGTTCAGCGCACGGAAATAGTGTTTGGTGGAGAGGATTTGTTGCTCAAAATCCAACTTGGGAGCCATGTCGAGCAGCGCATAAAGCGGCTGGGCATTCGGCCTCGCCATGGCGAGCCCTGTGGGGTTGCCGTCATCGTCGCGCTCCAACCGGCCTGAAACGAACGGCTCATAAAAGTGTTTGTCGATACCAAGCGCCCGCAACGCAGCTTTGTTGAGCCAAGCCCGGTCGTAGAGGTGCAGCACATACACCGGCACATCCGGAGCGACAGCGTTGATCTCATCCAGTGTGGGAAGACGCTTTTCGGCAAACTGATCTGCCGACCAGCCGCCCACGACGCGGATCCACTGACCAGCCGGTGTTCGCTGAGCCTGAGTTTTCAACATGGCCAGCCCGTCTGAGAGCGAGGGCACATGGTCCCAACGCAGTTCCATGGCAAAGTTGTTGCCCTGACGGATAATGTGAGTATGGCTGTCAATCAGGCCGGGAATGACACGCTGGCCTCCAAGATCTATCTTTCTGGCGGTCCCGCTCGCCTTGGCCATGATCTCTGAATCTGTTCCAACGGCCTCAACAAGTCCATCCCGGATAGCAATGGCCTCAGCTTCTGGGGTTGACGGGTCCAGCGTGCTGATGCGTCCATTGTACAGGATAAGGTCCGGCTCGGTGCTCATGGTCAGGCTCCCGGTGGGTGTTCAACACGTAAAGGTGTAAGGCCAGCCGACGCATGCGCTGTGCCGGCTGGCCTCAGTCGGTTTTGCTATGCGGCTTTTGCGGGCTCGAGCATCGGGCCGTGCTCAGTGCGTTCCGGCGCTTTGTGGACCATGGTGTAGGCGTAATCGACGCCCATGCCGTAAGCACCAGAATGCTCGCGAACGATGTCCATAACGGCATCGTATGTGTCGCGGCGGGCCCAGTCGCGCTGCCATTCCAGCAGAACTTGCTGCCAAGTTACCGGCACCACGCCGGCTTGGATCATGCGCTGCATGGCATAGTCGTGCGCTTCAACGGAGGTGCCACCCGATGCATCAGCCACCATATAGATTTCATAACCACCGCCCAGCATTGCGGAAAAGGCGAACGAGTTATTGCAAACCTCTGTCCAGAGACCGGAAACGATGATCTTCTTGCGGCCGTTCTGGGCAAGTGCATCGCGAACCTTCTGATCGTCCCAGGAGTTCATGGACGTCCGCTCAAGGATAGGAGCATCCGGGAACACAGAGAGCAGCTCGGGATATGTGTGACCGGAGAAGCTCTCGGTTTCCACAGTGGTGATGGTGGTGGGAATGTTGAAGACCTTCGCAGACTTTGCCAAAGCCACGGTGTTGTTCTTCAAGGTTTGCCGATCGATCGATTGAACGCCAAATGCCATTTGCGGCTGGTGGTCGATAAAGATCAGTTGGCAGTTTTCGGGGGTCAGCAGTTCGATTTTCTCGTTCATGTTCATCTCCGTTCGAGGTCTTTAGGGCCCAGGAAGGCCAAGCTGTAAGCGTTTGTCGTGATACCGTGGTAGGTGTGATCCAGCCTCCGGATCCACAAACGATTAGTTCTTGTTCTGAGGCTTAGGTCAGCTAAGGCTTGGGATCTCCGACAGATCCTTTTCGCTGCTATCAGCTTCTTGTTTGATCCAGTCGATGAATGCTGCGATTGCAGGGGTTTCTTCAGCGCCTGTAGTTTTTGATGGCAGGCATGCACACACTTGTGGCGGAGGGGGTCTTGGTCTCTCTGCTGGAGCAGCAGCTTCGCCCCTGCAAGGTGCTTGCGGCAGACCTCTTGGCCTTTGACTTGGCCCCCAAGGCAGGGAGGCGCGGAACAGCGGG
>JBCDIP010000651.1:0-2038 GCA_038748855.1 Pseudomonadota bacterium | reverse complement strand
GCCCAGAGCAGAAACCAACATCCGGCGTTTAGCCTCGGGCAGCACCTGAACCGTGTGCTTAAGTGCGGGCCGCAAGCGCTTGACCCAAAGCTCGGTGCGGGCGAGCCCCAAAACTGATTGTGCCTCAAGACGGGTGAGCAGGGGCACTTCCAGGTTTGACCAATCGTCCTTGTAGCTGCTGGCATTGCCCAACAGATCATAAGTCTTCAGGTTGTTTTCGATGGCCCAGCGCAGCATGAGATCCATTTCGATCTTGCCGGGAGAATAGCCGCGCAACTCCCAGTCAAATGCCCCAAGATAGCTGACATAGTCGCCGCCGCGTTCAAAGCCGATTTCGATGGAAATCGGCTTGCCATCCAAACTCAGCACGCCCACGAGCGCGCGACCTGTGGCGGCTTCACCGGGCGGCAGCGAGCATAGAAAGCGTTCATTACCCTCCATGCTCAGCGCACGGCTTACCTTGCCGGTTTTTTCGAGCCACACGTCCTTCATACGCAAGGCTTCTTTCACAGCTTCGCGGTACCGGGGCGTGCCGCCCTCGTAAACCGTAAATTCGAGTGCGCCGTGGGTTTCAAGCTTGCGGCGTCTCCGACCGCGGCCTCGTCTTGTGGTTTTGGACAGAGAATCCAAATAATCCTGAACCGTCCCAAATCGGTCAAGGTCCATGATGGACGTCAGGTTTTCAGCCTCTGCAAAATCTTCATCCTCAAACAGCACCTGCGCCAATGCGCTGGTGGCCGGGACGTTTGCCAATTCAATGCTGTCGATCTTGGGCAGGCGTTGAACGTGTCCCCAACACGCGGCAATCGCTGCATCTGCGCGTTCTCCAGGCTCGGCCAGCACATTGCCATACTCTCCATGCGGCCAGGTCAGCCAGGTCAGACTGTTCAGACCCATGGGGCCTTGTTCGATCATCAAGGGCCAGATCAGCACCGGATCACCCTGTTCGCTGGCGGTGAAGATCCGCGCTTGAGGCCGGCTGCCATCGCCATCGCTTGAACCAAACTCAGTGAACCAGCGTTCGCACCAGTCGTAGGTTTGAAAGTAGGTGAAGCTTGCTTCGGCCCGGCGTTCCAACGTGCGCCATTGCGGCTCCAGCGCTCTCAGCGCGGCGAGGTCTGCTGCCAAGTCAAATGATAGATTAGGATACATGCGCACCTGCCCCGGTACAGCGCGGTTCTTGGTTAATGAATTATTACTGTTTGTTCCCAACATGACACGCGTCCGGTTTTGTGTGGTTTCGTCGAACCTGGAATTGCAAAACCGGTGCCACTTTTTTGCCGCTGAGCAGTCACAAACCCGTTAGCCGCCGGCCGGTTGCAGAGTTGCCTGCACTGGGTGTCGCACTGGCGCAGGGAGGGGCTTTGCAAATCCGTCTCCCAATTTCGGCACACCCTGCTATAAGGGCCCAATTCAATGTAGGCACGGACAGCAATTGCGGGCCTTGCGGCCCGCCCTTCAAACCCATGTTGATGCGGACGAAAAAGAGCGCAGGTGAGCCGTTGAGGGCAAGCCTGGTGGGCGTGCCCGGGAACGAAATTGTTCCTGGCGCCACGGTGGGTGTGGCCCACGCCTCGGACGGCACAGCTCTCCGCTATGCCATCTGGGGCGAGGAGATGCGCGCGCCGAAAGGCACCGTGTGCCTACTGCAGGGCCGGGGTGAATTCATCGAAAAGCACTTTGAGACCATCGCGGATCTTCTGAGTATGGGATACGCCGTAGCGGCTCTCGACTGGCGCGGGCAGGGGGGCTCACAGCGCCTCACCGCCAATCCGCGTAAAGGCCATATTGGCAGTTTCAAGCAGTATGATGATGATCTTCAGGCCTTCATCACCCAGGCCGTTCTGCCTGATTGCCCTCCGCCCTACTTCGGCCTCGGCCATTCCATGGGGGGGAATGTTCTGATCAATGCAGCAATCAAGCGGAACTGGTTTGAGAAGGTGGTGGTCACATCGCCATTGATTGACCTGGCCGGAGATGGTTTGCCGCGCGGTCTTATGAAACTGGCAGCAACGTTTGCTAAGGCCATGGGCTTTGG
>JBCDIP010000650.1:0-2040 GCA_038748855.1 Pseudomonadota bacterium | reverse complement strand
CTGGAACATCCGGAAATCGGGCACATGTTTCTGCAGCCCCTTAAGTCGCAAGGGGTCTATGCCATGGAAGACAGCGCCATGATCATCCGGGTGAAATTCATGACCAAGCCGGGCGATCAGTTTATGACCCGGAAGCTCGTTTATTCGCGCATTCAGGAGCTGTTTGAGGCCAACGACATCAAGTTTGCCCACCGCCAGGTGACGGTGAGGATTGCAGATGAGGATACGGAGCGGCCCGAGGAGGATAAACGCAAAGCGGCCACAGGTGCTGTGCAGACAACGCTCGAAGAAGGCCAGGCAGCGCCGGCTGGTGATGGGCGCTAGGCCGCAGCCAAGCCTTCAAACAGAGGCCAGCAATCGGTCCGCCCGTGCAGCGCTTCGATCATGTTTTCCGGGTGAGGCATGAGGCCGACCACATTGCCCTGCCGGTTCACCACGCCCGCAATGTCGTTGACGGCGCCGTTGGGATTGGTGTCCTCCACATAGCGGAACACCACACGCCCCTCATCTTCAAGCTGCTTCAGCTTGTCTTCGCTGGCAAAATAATTGCCATCGCCATGGGCCACGGGGCAGGAGACCACGTCGCCTTTGCTCATGGCGGAGGTAAAGAAAGTGCCTGTATTTTCAACGCGCAAACGCACTTCGCGGCAAACGAACTTTAGGTGCGCATTGCGCATGAGCGCGCCGGGCAGAAGCTCGGTCTCTACAAGGATCTGAAAGCCGTTGCAGACGCCCAGGACCTTCACGCCCCGCTTTGCGGCGCGGATGATTTCCGCCATCACGGGCGAGCGGCCCGCAATTGCTCCGCATCTGAGATAGTCGCCGTAGGAAAAGCCGCCCGGGATCACAATCAGGTCCACGTCCGGCAGTTCGGTCTCCGTATGCCAGATGGACACCGGCGCAACTCCGGTTCCTGCTTCCAGCGCCTTCATCATGTCGCGTTCGCGGTTGATGCCGGGAAAGAGGACCACTGCCGATTTCATTTAGGAGACCTCGATCTCGTAGTTCTCGATCACTGTGTTGGCCAGCAGCTTGTCGCACATGGCGGTCACGGACGCCTCTGCGGCCGTTTTGTCCGTGGCTTCCACATCGAGCTCGAAATAGCGCCCTTGGCGCACATCGCTGACACCATCAAACCCCAGGCCATCCAGCGCGTGCTCGATGGCCTTGCCTTGCGGATCCAAAACACCGTTCTTAAGGGTAACTTTCACCCTGGCCTTCATCGTGGGCATTGTGCGCGATGTCCTACTTTTTCTCGCCGGAGCTTGCCGCTTCGGCACGGTCTGATTTCACAAGTACAGGTTTTGCGCCCTTTTGGGGCTCGCTCTTGTTGAGGATACCCAGACGGCTGGCCACCTCCTGATAGGCTTCAACCAGTCCGCCCAGATCTCGGCGAAACCGGTCTTTGTCCAGTTTGTTGTCGGTTTTCATATCCCAAAGCCGGCATGTGTCCGGGCTCACCTCATCGGCCAGCACCGTGCGCACCAGGTCATTCTCATAATGGCGGCCGAACTCAAGCTTGAAGTCCACCAGGCGGATGCCCACCGCCGCGAACATGCCAGACAGGAAATCGTTGGTGCGAAGCGCCATGGCCATCATATCGTCCAGCTCTTGCGGGCCGGCCCAGTTGAAGGCCGCGATGTGCTCTTCAGTGATCAGTGGGTCGCCGAGTTCGTCTGATTTGTAGCAAAACTCTACAATAGCGCGGGGCAGCTGGGTGCCTTCATCAATGCCAAGACGCTTGGCCATGGTGCCGGCTGCGATGTTGCGCACAATCACTTCAACGGGGATGATTTCCACTTGCCGGACCAACTGCTCGCGCATGTTGAGACGCTTGATGAAATGGGTCGGAATACCAATGGCGCCCAGGCGCTCGAAGATAAACTCCGAAATCCGGTTGTTGAGAACCCCTTTGCCATCGATCACATCACGCTTTTGCGCGTTAAAGGCGGTGGCGTCATCCTTGAAATATTGGATGACCGTGCCGGGCTCAGGGCCCTCATAAAGAATCTTGGCTTTGCCTTCATAGATTTGGCGGCG
>JBCDIP010000649.1:0-2047 GCA_038748855.1 Pseudomonadota bacterium | reverse complement strand
CAGCGAGTACGCAATATCGGTCTCGCTCCAGCTCTTCAGCCCATCTTCATGAGGCGTCAGGTTCGGAATGACACCATCACCCTCCGGCGAGGGACCTCCAGCAAGAAGCAGGCCGGTATTGGGGCCGCCGATGAAGTTTCTCGGTGTGTGGCATTCTCCGCAATGGGCGGGCCCGTTCACGAGATAAGCGCCGCGGTTGATCTTCTCACTGGCACTCGGATCCGGCTCGAAGGGCTCATAGTCCATGAACAGCAGCTTCCAGAGGCCAAGACCACGCCTCAGACGGAACGGCAACGGCAAGTCATGGCCAGGGGCATCCCCGGCGACCGCGGGCAGTGTGTCCATATAGGCCTTCAAATCCACCACATCGCTCACTTTCATGCGCTGGTACGACATGAAGGGGAAGGAAGGATAGTAGTGGCTGCCGTTCGGCGACACCCCGCGCATGACAGCGTTCACAAACTGCGCCGTTGTCCATCCGCCGATGCCATGCTTCGGGTCCGGCGAAACGTTCGGAGCATAGAAGGTGCCAAACGGAGTTTTGAATTCGTGGCCGCCGGCAAGTTTAAGCTTGTCATCGCCTTTTGCACCTGGCGCCGCATGGCAGGATGCACAGCCGGAAGCATAGAACATGTATTCCCCGCGCTTGACGTCTCCCGTGAGGCCTGAAATGGCGGCTTCAGCAATTGTTTTGGGCTGAGTGAGAAAGAAAAAGATGGCCAGACCAATCACAGCCAAGACACCGCAGGCAATTATCAATCGGCGTATCATGTTCTATTCCTTATGGCCCCACCTGATGCCTCACTAATAGCACAGCCTGCGCGCGCATCAAGACAGAAGCGTCAGCGATTCTCAAAGCGGCCGAATGCGCGCACCCTCCACATGAGCCAGACATATGCGTCGATGAGAATTTCTGCCATTTACAGATCGCTTCGTTTGCCGCAAGAGACCCCGTTTAATGGGTCAGGACATGCCTGAGCGCACCATCATGATTATCTAACCAGTGGGGGGGTTCACCCATGAAGATCGCAGAATGCAAGACCTGGGTTGTGGGCAACCCGCCACCTCATTTCGGCGGCCGGTACTTTATCTTCGTCAAGCTCACCACTGATAATGGCATAGAGGGCTTCGGCGAGGTCTACGCGGCAACATTCAGCCCCCACGTCATCGCCAAAATGGTGGAGGATGTGTTCGAGCGGCATGTGGCATGCCAGGATCCCTTCCACATCGAGCAGATGTGGCGGCGGGTCTATGGCAGTGGCTATACCCTGAGGCCTGACGTTTCGTTGATGGGCGTTCTGTCCGGCCTGGAAACGGCCTGCTGGGACATCGTAGGCAAGGCCGTCGACAAGCCGGTCTATGAGCTTTTGGGCGGTAAAGTGCGCGAACGCATCCGCTCCTACACCTACATTTACCCCAAACATGGCAGCGCTTATGGCGACAATGATGAAACGGGCGAAGTTTATTCAAACCCGGATATGGCCGCTGAACGGGCCCTTGAGTATGTGAACGAAGGGTTCACGGCACTGAAATTCGATCCCGCAGGCCCCTACACCGTTTATGACGGCGGCATGCCGACCATGGAGGAACTGGACCGCTCTGAGCGCTTTGTGCGCCAAATCCGCGAGGCCGTGGGCACCAAGGCCGACATGCTCTTCGGCACCCATGGCCAGTTCACGGCGGCTGGTGCCATTCGCCTTGCCAAGCGGCTCGAACCCTACGATCCATTGTGGTTCGAAGAACCGACGCCCCCGGAGAACCCCAAGGAGATGGCCCGCGTTGCCCGCCAAACCTCCATCCCTGTGGCCACCGGCGAGCGGCTCTGCACCAAGTGGGAGTTTGCGCGCGTCCTGGAACACCAGGCAGCCTCTATCCTGCAAATGGCCCTCGGCCGGGTGGGTGGTCTGCTGGAAGGCAAGAAGATCGCCGGCATGGCCGAGACATACTACGCCCAGCTGGCCCCGCACCTTTACTGCGGCCCCATCGAGGGGGCCGCGAATGCTCAGCTAGCCACCTGCACGCCAAACTTCCTCATCTTGGAGAGCAT
>JBCDIP010000648.1:0-2066 GCA_038748855.1 Pseudomonadota bacterium | reverse complement strand
TCAACCGGAGCCCCTGTGGCATGTTGCGCCACAGATTTTACAGCACCAACGAACCGGCGCATGGACGCATCATCGTTGATGGCCTCCCGCGGCAGAATATTGAGGCGGTATTTGCCTTGGAGAGAGAGGAAACGGCTCCTCAGCGCCGGATCCAATGTGTCCACAGTGACCCGATCCACGGCCAGTTTGGCGTTAAACTCTCTCAAGTTCGGCAACAGGCCGGCAAATAGCGCAAGTTCGAGCGCCCGGTCACGTTCCGCACTATAGGTTTGGGCGTCTACATAAACATCAAACGTCTGCCGCAAGTGCTTGGCGCTGGCGCGAACTTTTGCAGGAGCGGTATCCAGCTTCTCCAAAGCAGCTAATGAGACCCTCATGCCCGCAACCGCCGCTTTGCGGGCGTCTTCCCCTCTGTCGGGCACCTGGTTTGAGGTGGGGTTAGGCATGATTGACCGGATGTTCCGCATCCTGGCCAAGCGCTGGGCTTGGTCCTGCGGCACGAAGCTGAGGGCACTGATCACCTCGCGCACCTCAAACAAGTCCTCCAATCTGGCAGACATTTCGCGGGCTTCCGTGGCGTTCTCAACCACCAGCTCAGCCACATAGGTGGGCGCATCGCGGTCATCGCTCAGTGACTTAAACACCTTGACGGCAGGCGCACTTGGATCTTTCAGAGCAATGGGATCGCCTTCGAACACGGCGCTCGGCGCAACGTACATGGCCGCTGTGCCGGCGATCAGGATGCCGATTGTTAAGTACTTGCGCACCGGATAGCTCGGCGCAGACAGGTTCCAGGATAGCAGAGGGTAGTTTGGCTTTCCCGGATTTCCGGGCATAAGGGCAAGAAGGGCCGGCAGCAGCGTCATCGACAGCAGGAACGCGATGGCCATTCCTCCAGCAGAAATCACGCCCAACTGGGCCATACCTGCGAAGTCCGTAGGCGCAAAAGCGAGGAAGGCCAGCGTGGTCGTCGCCGTACACAGCAACAAAGCAGGCCCCGTCATGGCCGCCACATCTTCAAGCACTTCTGGCGCATGGCCCGGCAACGCGCGCTCTTCTTCAAAGCGCAGCGCGAAGTGGATCGCAAAGTCGATACCGAGGCCCACAAAGAGCACGCCGAA
Organism: Pseudomonadota bacterium; assembly: GCA_038748855.1. GTDB lineage: Bacteria > Pseudomonadota > Alphaproteobacteria > Rhizobiales > CAJQND01 > JAAEUE01. The sequence goes on along the minus strand of JBCDIP010000648.1, from coordinate 945 downwards.
GGCGACCGAGATCAAGTTGAGATAGCCCACCGACAGCGCCGCAAACCCGGCCGTCAGCATCAGCCCGACCACCAGCATAGACAGGGCAGCGACCACAAGCCGCCAGGACCTGACGCCGAAAACAAGCACACAAGTCACCAAAATGAGAGACAAGATACCCGCCAGAGAAGCCCCATCCGCCACCGTACGCAGTTCCTCTGAACTCATGGCGGCTTCACCGGTAAAACGAACTTTGACCTGGCCGGAACGGGTCACCTCCGGGTCGTTCGCAAGCCGCTGCGCCACATCGATGGCGACCTTTGCTGGCTCCAACACGGAGTAATCAAGGACCGGTTGCACGAAGACGAAATGTCGGGTGGGCCCAAGCTTTGTGTCTGTGTCCGCCGGTTCTTCCTTCGCGCCGGCAAGCGTCGCCTGCCAATCCAGCGGGCCCGGGCGTCCTGAAATCTCACCGGCCACAGCGGTTTGCACCGACGCCAAAAACTCCGCGAAGTCTTCCGGAACGTCCCTGGCACCGCTAGCCGCCACACCGCCCAAGAGGCCGGCAAGGCCCGGCAGCGACGGCTCGGCAGCCAATGCTTGAAGCATCGGTGCTGCTCCTTGCACCCGGTCGCTCACAATCTGAAAACGAGCTGCCGGCATGTAGAGCAACGCGTTGCGATCGAAGAACCGGGAGACACCTGGCGAGTAAACGTTCTTGAACACATCGGGCCGGCCCGAGAACGAGATCACCAATGATCTGGCCGCTTCCCGTGCCGTCTCCGCGCCATCGGCCTCCACCACGGCGATAAAATTGTCTGCAAGCGTTGGAAAACTGCGGTTGAGTTCTGCAAAATCCTGGCGAAACGGCAGATCCTTGGCGATCATCGCGTTGGTATTCGTGTTGATCTCCAACTGTGTTGCCGCAATGACCAGCGCAACGAGGGCAAGCACACCGTACCCTGC
>JBCDIP010000647.1:0-2070 GCA_038748855.1 Pseudomonadota bacterium | reverse complement strand
AGAGAGACTGTTGGTACCGCGGCCAACCGCGAGGCTAGATCGGGCAGTCCAATGTTCCAGGTGCTTGAAAAGTCACGCGCCGTCAGCAGGAGGTGAGAGCGGGTCTCCTTCGCCAGATTGAGCAGGTGAAACAGCGCCACCTCACGGTCTGCGCCACCTGCCCCGGGCAAATCTTCCACCACGCAGGCCCCATCCGCCAAGAGGTCCGGCACCTGCTCCTGCCGCAATGCATCGGCGGTGATCTCAGAGCCACCTGCCCGCATTCTGAAAACCTGGGCCAAGTGGCTCTTTCCGCTTCCTTGCGGCCCAACGATCAACAGCGTGGGGGCAGACCAGTTCGGCCAGTTATCGATATGGCGCACCGCCGCTTCGTTCGATGCCGCCACCATGAAGTCTTCCCGGCTCATGGCAGGGCGGAACGCAAGATCGAGCGCAAGCTGGCCGCGGTCCTTGGGAGATGTGCGGTTAGGCGTCATCCGTTTCATCGTCGTCATCTGAGCGGGCCGCTGCCTGGCGCTTTGCCCGCGACGTTGCGATGGGGGCAAACACCAGCTTCTTGCCGCTGGAGCCCTGGTAAAGAGGGCTTTCCATGTATTTCTCAAGGGCAAAGCGGATCAACACGCCAATTGCTGCAGCTACCGGTACGGCCAGCAACATGCCGACAAAGCCGAACAGGTAACCGGCCGCAAAAAGAGCGAACATCAGCCAAACCGGATGAAGCCCCACATTGTCTCCCACCAGCTTGGGTGTCAAAAAGTTCCCTTCCAGAAACTGTCCAGCCGCGAAGATCGCAGCGACCATGGCGACCATCGTCCATTCCGGCCAGAACTGAACCAAAGCCATACCCACAGAGGCGACCCCGCCGAGGATCGCGCCTACGTAAGGGATGAAGCTGAGAAGGCCTGCGCCAAGACCAATAAGTAGCCCGAAGTTCAGGCCAACAAGGGTCAAGGCGATGGCGTAGAAGATGCCAAGCGTGATGCACACCGTGCCCTGCCCGCGGATGAAGCCGGCGATAGCATGGTCTGCGTCATCAGCAAGCTGCCTCACTGTCTCAACGTGCTCACGCGGTACCCAACTGTCCACCTTCGCAATCATGCGGTCCCAGTCATTGAGCATGTAAAAGGCAACAATTGGCGTGACCACAAGCAGCGCAATCAGGTTAACCAGCGCCAGCCCTCCAGACAGGACACCCTGAAGCAACGTGGCGAGCCATCCGGCCGCCTTGGCGGCAAGATCAGAGACAGGTCCCTGCATATTGATGCCGCGGTCCTCGATCTCTTTCAGCAGCCACTCCGGGGAAGCATCATTGACCAGCTTCACAATGTTCTGCACGTATGCGGGCAGCTCACGGGCGAAGGAGCCAATCTGATTGATCAGCACGGGTGCCAGGAAAATGAGGATCAGGATGAATATCAATACAAACATGCCGACGATCATGGTCGTCGCGACAAGCCTCGGCACATCCCGATCTTCCAGCCAATCGGCCACCGGATCGAGGAAGTAGGCCAGAACCATGCCGGCCACGAAGGGTAAGAGTATCCCTCCAAACAGCCAGAGAACCGCGACCAGTCCAACGAGCAGCCCCAGCCAAAACTTTAGCTGTTGGCGGAACGTCATTGAAGTTGCTGTTGATTTTGCTTTTGCCATCCCGAAGACGTGCTTGGAGGGTTAGTGACCGTTGCCATTTGCCATATGTCGTACCCATTGTAGCATGTATGCAGCGCCCGATGCGACTGTTAGAGCGCCAACCACAAAGCTTCCCGGCAGGATATAGTCCCCAAACCCGAGTGAAAAGCCGAGTTCAGCCAATATCAGGCCTGCAAAACCGATTTGAACGGTTGTGTTCAGCTTGCTGATCCAAAGCGCGTGGATCTCCACGGGCCGGTCAACCAACCATGACAAGATCACGGCGCCCACGATCATCACATCGCGGCTCACCACAATGATAACAAGCAGTGGCGGCATGATCTCCAAGAACCCCATCGCCAGATAGATGCTGACCAACAGAAGTTTGTCGGCCAGAGGGTCGAGATAGGTGCCGAGCTCCGTGATCTGGTTGAACCGCTT
>JBCDIP010000646.1:0-2078 GCA_038748855.1 Pseudomonadota bacterium | reverse complement strand
CGGGCGCCGATGGCAAGGAGGCGAACGCTTGACCACCAGACCTCTCGGCTTTGGCATTGTGGGCCTCGGTATGATCGCCAGGTTTCATGCGCTCGCCTTGGAGGCCATGAGGGACGCCGAGTTGGTGGCGTGTTATTCGCGTGACCAAGGCAAGGCCGACACCTTTGCCGCAGAGCATGGCGGCACGGGCTATGGCGATATGGAGGTCTTCCTCGCCCACCCCGGGCTCGATGTTGTGATCATCTGCACTCCGAGCGGGGCCCATCTGGAGCCCACGCTGGCCGCGGCAAAGGCGGGAAAGCACGTGGTGTGCGAGAAACCGCTTGAGGTGACCACCGCGCGGATTGATGAGATGATCGCCACTTGCGATGCTGCCGGCGTGCTGCTCGCCGGGATCTTCCCGCGTCGCTTCAATCCGGCCACCGCGCTCTTGAAGGCGGCTGTGGAGGACGGTCGTTTTGGGCGGATCAATCTGGCGGACGCCTATGTGAAGTGGTGGCGCACGCAGGACTATTACGACAGTGGCGCCTGGCGCGGCACCTGGGCGCTGGACGGGGGCGGCGCGCTCATGAACCAGTCGATCCACACCATCGATCTCTTGCTGCATGTGATGGGGGACGCCAAATCTGTGCGCGCCGAAACGCGCCTCGTCGCCCATGAGGGCATTGAGGTGGAAGACACGGCCGTGGCCATGTTGGAGTTTGCCACTGGCGCGCTCGGCGTGATCCAGGGCACCACGGCCTCCTGGTCGGCCGATGGGCATCCGGCGGAGGTGCAGATCACAGGATCGGACGGCTCAGCATTTCTGAGCGATGACAAGTTCAGGGTCTGGGAGTTTCGCGAGGCGCGAGAGGACGATGCCCGCATCCTAAGAGAGTTCGCCCTTGGCGCTGGCGCCGAGGGGGCTGGTGCGGCCGATCCCTCCAGCATTGATTTTCGCTGGCACCAGCGAAATCTGGAGGACGTGGTGAGCGCACTGCGTGAAGGCCGTCCCTCACTGGTGAACGGCCCGGAGGCGCGCCGGTCGGTGGCGCTGATCGAGGCGATCTATCAATCGGCCTCCGCCGGCGGCGAAAAGGTTGAGGTGGGGTAAGCGGCATGTATCTGACCGGATTTGCAGATGAGGCCTCGCAGGATCTTGCCACCCAGATCCGCGTCACCAAAGCGCTTGGATGGAATGCCATTGAGTCCCGCGGCGTGTGGGGGCGCAACATTCATAATCTGGAAGAAGATGACTTTGAGCGCGCCTGCGCAATGCTGGACGAAGCGGGCGTCCACGTAAACTGCTTCGGCTCCACCATCGCCAATTGGGCAAAATCGGTGGACGATGATTTTGAGATCACGCTGGCCGAAGTGGAGCGGGCCATTCCGCGTATGCAGCGCCTGGGCACCAAGCTCATCCGCATCATGAGCTATGCCCGCTTGCCCGGTGACGACCAGCGGCCTCAAGAACGCTTTGCCCGGCTGCGCGAGATCCAGGCCCGCTTTACCGATGCCGGCCTCACGCCGGTGCATGAGAACTGCATGAACTACGGCGGCCTCAGCTGGCGCCACACTTTGGAGCTGGTGGAGAATGTGCCGGGCCTCAAGCTGGTGTTCGACACCGGCAATCCCGGGATAACGCCGGACCCCGACCGGGGCGGCGGGGCCACTCAGGACCCGGTGGAGTTTTACCGCAATGTGCGCGAGCACGTGGCCTATGTGCACATCAAGGACGCCCGTCTTGAGGGCACCGAAGAGATCTACAGCTATCCCGGCGAAGGTGCGGGCCGCATTCCGGAGATCTTGAGCCTGTTGAGCGCAGATGGATATGACGGTGGCATTTCGATTGAACCGCACATGGCCTCGGTGTTCCACAACCCGGATGCGGGCGCGGCCTCTGAAGATGAGAGCATCGCGATCTATGACACCTATGGCCGGCGCCTAATGGCGTTGCTCGCTGATGCAGATTGGGTGCCCAGCACCTATCCCGCATAACCCTGGCCGTACCACGGCGCGCTTAAGCCGATCACACGTTGCATCAGCTCAACCTGTTCTGTACTGCACGAAACAGGAATATACTCATCCTTGATTTTAAT
>JBCDIP010000645.1:0-2082 GCA_038748855.1 Pseudomonadota bacterium | reverse complement strand
GAGCAGCAAGGGCAGCAAAGGCAGTGCCAGGAACAAGTCCGTGAACCGCATCAGTGGTCCGTCCAGCTTCTTGAAGTAGCCCGCCAATACGCCAATCAGCGTGCCAAGGCCAAGCGCGAGCAGCATGGCCGTAATTCCCACGGCCAAGGACACGCGCCCACCGGCCAGGACGCGCGCAAGTGTATCGCGGCCGAGCTGGTCTGTGCCAAACGGGTGAGCAAAGCTCGGACCTTGATTGCGGGCGCGGATATCAATGAACTGGGCATCGATCGTCCAGACATAGGGGCCGAGCAGCACGGCGATCAAGACCGTCACGAAGAACCCCATGCCGCAGAGCGCGCCGCGGTGGGTTTTGAACTGATCCCACACGTCCAGCCACTGCGAACGGGGTGCGGGCGGATCCGTATGTGGGGTAAGGTCCGGCTCAGTCATACCGGATCCTCGGATCGAGCACACCGTAGATGATGTCGGCGATCAGGTTGAAGAGGAAGATCAATACCGCGAAAATGAAGGTGAGCGTCTGCACCACCGGAACATCTCCGCCCTGAATGGCGATGATCAGGAGCTGGCCAAGACCGTTCACCTTGAAGACCTGTTCGGTGATGATGGCCCCGCCAAAGACCTGGGGGACGCCAAGGGCGATTACGGTGACCACGGGAATGAGGGAGTTGCGCAGCACGTGCACCAGCACCACCACCTGCTCGCGCAGGCCCTTTGCGCGGGCCGTGCGTACATAATCCTGGGTGAGGTTGTCCAGCATGGAAGCCCGCATGAAGCGCGAGATTTGGGCGGCATTGAAAAGGGCCAGCACCGCCACCGGCATGATCATCTGCTTGACCTGGACCACGAAACTGGACCAGTCGGTGACCTGGTGGGTGGTGTCGTAGATGGAGGGGAACCAGCCCAGCCACACGGAGAAGATGACGATCAGCAGAACGCCCGTAAAGAAGGTGGGAACCGAGAAACCCACCATGGAGATGAAGGTGCCGATCTGGTCGAACCAGCTATATTGCCGGTAGGCCGAGATGACGCCAATCGGGACCGCGATGAGGATGCCCAGAACGTAAGAAAGACCAACAACCCAAAGGGTTTGCGGCAGTCTTTGGACAATCAGGTCGACCACCGGCGATCTGGTCTGCCAGCTCAACACCCGCAGCCGTTCGCCGCCGATCTGCCAGCCGAAGGTGTCCTCCAGAATGTTCAGCGGCTCATTAATGAAGAACTGTTTGCACCACAGGAGATAGCGAATGTGGATGGGGTCGCCGAGCCCGAGGGACTGGCGTATTTGCTCGCGCACCTCAGGCGGAATGGTCAATGGTAGGTTCGCCGTGGGATCGGATGGGGCCAAATCCAGCAGCAGAAAGATAATGAGGCTGATCAGCAGCAGCGTCGGCACGGCCAGCAGAGAGCGGCGGATCGTGTAGGTGAACATAACGCGTGCTGCCTCAGCTTATACCAGCTCCGACCCCCTTGGTCGCAGCCGGGACGGCCTTACTTCTTGCGATACCAGTCAGCGGCGTTCCACAGCTCGCTGTCCCATGTGTTGAGTACGACGCCGCCGAGCGTGTTGGAATGGGCCGATACCCGGCCACGGTCGACCAGCGGCAGCAGCACATATTCCTGCATCAGCTTGTCGTTCATAGCTTTGGCCAGACGTGCACGCTCGTTGAGATCACCGGTAGACGCCATCTCGGCAACCAGGCCATCATACTCCTCGCTGCAGTAGCGTGGCATGTTGTTGCCTTGCCATTGGGTCTCAGGACGCGGCGCCTGTTTGCACGACCAGTTGGACATGTAGGCCTCCGGGTCGGTGCCGTCGAAGTTGTTGGCGTACATCTCAACGTCGGCAAAGAACTTCTGGAAGGTGTCCGGGCTGCCGGGATCGGAACCGAAGAACACCGAAGCATCAATGTTCCTGAGTTCGGTCTCAACGCCGATCTCCTTCCACCATTGCTTGATCAGGGCCTGGAAGTCTTGGCGCACCGCATTGGTGGAGGTTTGATAGAGCAGGGAGAGGCGCTTGCCGTCCTTCATCCGAACGCCATCTCCGCCTGGTTTCCAGCCGGCCTCGTCCAGCAGCTT
>JBCDIP010000644.1:0-2096 GCA_038748855.1 Pseudomonadota bacterium | reverse complement strand
ACCCGGGCGAAGTGGTGCGCCTGGCTGCTGAGCACAATGTGAACTTCCTGCCGCCTCCTGAGGAGTTCTAGGCCGCCGCGTCCTTGCGAACGCGAGGACCTTACATGCCAATAGAGAGGTGCGAGCCATGGGCCCTCGTGTGCGCAAGGGCGCGGGAGCTCGCTAGTTTTTGGTATTCACCGCTTCACTCGAGAACCCCGCAAGCTGGGAGTATCCCTTCACCACGCCCTCCAGCTCCTCGTGGGTTGCCACATCGTGCAGGTTCTCAAAGCCATCCGGCGCCCGGGAGTTCACAAGATCAATCACCCGCTCCGGCCCACCTTGACGGTTGGTGCGCACAATCTCTGCGGTGGTCTCCAGGCGTTCGTCTTCGTAGGCCTTTAGAGCCGCCGTCGCATCCCCGCTCTGCGCCAGTTTGTCGGCCAAACACCGCGCATCCAGGATCGCCTGTGACGCCCCGTTGGAGCCCACCGGATACATGGGATGGGCCGCATCGCCCATCAGAGTGACCCGCCCGAATGACCACTGCGGCACCGGGTCCCGGTCACACATGGGATACTCATAGAACGTGCCGGTGGCCTTGATCAGGGCCAGGGGGTCCAGCACATCCAGGGAGAACTTGTCCTCGACGAACGGTAGCAGCTCCTCCAGCTTGCCCTCCCGGCTCCAGTCTTCGCGCCGCGGCGGTGTTGCGTTGGCATCGCCCATCTTGGCGGCCACGGCCCAGTTCATCAAAACCTTGTCTTTGTCCTCTGTGTCCCGCGAGATTGGATAGAGCACCAGCTTGGCATCCATGCCGCCGGAGATCACCATGCTCTCGCCGGTCAAGAAGGGTGGCCATTCCGTCGCCCCGCGCCAGAGCATGATGCCGTTCCACGCCGGGGGACCCTCATCAGTATAGAAGGCAGAGCGCACAACCGAATGAATACCGTCCGCCGCAATCAAAACATCACCACGCACTTTGCGGGTCTCGCCGCTGCCATCGCGCACGGCAAAGGTTGCTGTCACCCCCTCATCATCCTGCTCAAAGCCGATAAGCTCGTGAGCTGGATGGATATGCGCCGCGCCTACACGCTCTTGAGCTGCCTCATGGAGCACGCCTTGCAACTTGCCCCGGTGGATAGAAAACTGCGGATATTCCAGCCCGGCATGAAGCCCGCGCAAGTCGCGCCAGATCTCCTGGCCCACCCTGTTCTGATAGATCAGCTCATAGGTGCGGATGGCCACCCGGTCGAGCGCCTCAAGCAAGCCCAGATCATCCAGCTCTTTGATGGCATGAGGCAACGTGTTGATCCCCACGCCCAGTTCGCGGATCTCGGTCGACCGTTCAAACACCTCACACGCGATGCCCTTTTGATGCAGGCTCAAGGCCGCCGCCAGTCCACCAATACCGCCACCTGCAATCAGGACCTTCATCACTGCCCTCCTCAATGCAAACGGGCGGGAGCTTTGAGGTCCCGCCCGTTCATCATACTGTTCTGTTCGTCAGATTACATGCTGCAATCTTTAGCGTGAGGATCAACGAAGTCCTTCAGAACCACTTGCTTGGTCTTATGGGTCCAAGCGCCGTCGTCCCCTTTCACCACTTCGCGCAGAACGAAGTTTTGGATCGGGAAGTGGTTGTTGCCGTACTTGTAATCACCGCGCACCGACGCATAGTCAGCCTTCTTCAGGGCCGCGCGGAAAGCAGCTTTGTCGTCGATCTTACCGCCGACGGCCTTCACAGCACTGTCGATCAGGAACATGGTGTCATAAGCCTGCGCCGCATAGAAGCTGGGATAGCGGTTATGCTCCTTGCGGAAATCGGCCACGAAGCGTTTGTTCTGCTCGTTCTCGAAGTCCACGTTCCAATGCATGGTGTCGATAGACCCGATCACCGCTTCCATGTTGGCGGCTTGGAATTTCGGCAACGAGATGCCGTCCACTGTGAACACGGTGAAGAGTTTCATGTTATCGCGCAAGCCGGCTTGGCCGAACTGCTTGATAAAGGCACCGCCTGCCTTGCCCGGATAGAAGGCAAACATGGCTTCCGCACCAGAGGCTTTGGCTTTTGCCAGCTCGGCCTGGAAATCAAGCTGGGCGTCTTTGCCCCACTT
>JBCDIP010000643.1:0-2099 GCA_038748855.1 Pseudomonadota bacterium | reverse complement strand
ATTCCAACAATTCCGCACATGACACTGCTTCCTTCGCTTGACCCTATTTCTTCAACTTACCCGAAGCCCAGCTCTCTTTCTCCACCTGCTTTGCTCTGGAGACGGCAAGAGAGCCTGGTTTCACATCTTTACTGATTACGCTGCCAGACCCCACATAGGCGCCATCGCCGATGGTCACCGGCGCCACGAGAGAGCTGTTAGAGCCGATGAAGGCCCCTGCCCCGATATCCGTGTGATGCTTGGATGTGCCATCATAATTGCAGGTGATTGTGCCGGCTCCCACATTGGCGCCTTCGCCGACGCGTGCATCGCCAATGTAGGTTAGGTGGTTGACCTTTGCTCCCGCCTCAAGCACCGCCTTCTTCACCTCAACAAAGTTCCCCACCTTGCTTGCCTGACCAATATCAGCCCCAGGTCTCAGGCGCGCATAAGGCCCAATCAAGGCATTTTCCCGGACGATGGCATCTTCAATGTGAGAAAAGCTGAAAACATGGGCGCCATTCTCGACAACAGCACCCGGTCCGAACACCACATGGGGCTCAACTATCACATCACGGCCCAACCTGGTGTCAGCACTGAGGAACGTGCTCTCCGGCGCCACAAGTGTGGCTCCGCCTAACATCGCCTCGCGGCGCAGCCGGGTTTGGGTGATCGCTTCGGCCTCAGCCAACTGCACCCGGTCGTTGATGCCCATCACTTCGCCTTCAGGACATGTGACGACGCCCACCTTGAGGCCATCTGAAGCTGCCAGCTCAACCGCATCGGTAAGGTAGAACTCCTTCTGCGAGTTGTTATTGCCGATGCGGCCGATCAGATCAGTGAGCGCGCTCGAACGGAACGACATGACCCCGGAATTGCACAAGGTCACCTGGCGCTCCTCATCGGAAGCGTCCTTTTCCTCGCGTATGGCCGTAAGGTTACCCGCACCGTCGCGCAGCAAACGGCCATACCCCTCAGGATTGGCCGCCTCAAAGCCCAGAACCGTCAAATCTGCGCCCTCTGAGATGCGGTCTCGCATAGTCGCGAGCGTCTCCGGCGTGATCAGAGGCGTATCCCCGAAGAGGACAAGAGCCGGGCCGTCAAAACCTTCAATGTGCGGCAAGGCCGCCTTAGCCGCATCTGCCGTGCCCAGCCGTTCGGTTTGCACGGCAATCTTTGCACCCGGAGAGGCCTTCTGTGCCTCTTTGGCCACGGCCTCCATCACCGGGCCCACGACCACAACCACTTCGGCGGGATCAACCTGTCGAACGCTGTTTAGCACGTGGGCCAGCAAAGACCGCCCGGCGATCTTGTGCAGCACCTTCGGCAACGAAGATTTCATGCGCGTGCCCATGCCGGCGGCCAGGACAATGTATGCTGCTGATCCCATGAGAAAGCTCTTTTAAGTGGCGCGGAAGCTGCTTTAGCACAGCCCGCTGGCCGGTCAGTAGTTTAATCACACTAATAGACCCAGAATGCTGCAACTTTTGTGCCGCGGGAAGTTTAAGAAACTGGCAAGCGCTTTTGAGACCATCTGAAGTTTGACGAAGCAGCGCGGTTACTTCAGTTTAGGCACACATTTGCTCCTGATTCGCACTGAGGCGACCGGGGCGCGTTTGCGCAAAAACTGGCGGCGTTCCGCCGAAAACTGTTTCGGAGCCTTTCTTGCACTACGTTAGCATCGTGCTGGCTTTCTGTGCCGTGATCGGGTTGGCTATTTACCGCAGCCTCAGCCCTACTCCGGATGTGCTGCTTGCCGATTCCAGCAGCTTGCGCGATCGGGCTGAGGAGCAGAAGATCAATAACGGGGTTGTTTATAACCAAATCGGTCAGCTGAATAAGCGGATCTTGGCGCTGGAATCGGAGCTGCGGGCGGTTCAATCTCAGAACGTCGCTCTTAGCCGAACCGTCAGGCAATTGACCCAACGCTCAGAAATCACCACGGCCTCCATTCCTGATGGTGCCAGAACCGATGCGGCGCCTCAATCCACCAGACGCCAAAACAGTGCCTTGTCGTCGCCCGCCCTCCGCGGCGGTGCGGAAAGAGGCCTTGGGCTGCACTTGGCGACGTTCCGCGACCCGGTATCCCTGTCGAAGGGCTGGGCGTCTCTGCAAAAGTT
>JBCDIP010000642.1:0-2103 GCA_038748855.1 Pseudomonadota bacterium | reverse complement strand
GCCAGCGCTTATACGCTCATCGAAGAAGGCCACGTGCGCGTGGACGTGCTCTATGCAGGCTTCCAACAGAAAACCAAGGGCTTGGTGAACGTGATCGGCTCCCTCTTCCTCGGCATCTCATTGTGCTGGGTGATCCTGGTTCTGGGCATGGGAGGCAAGTCTGCAATCATCACCTCTCCGCTGTTGACCTTCGAGGTCTCCCAGTCGGGTTTCGGTATGTATGTGAAGTATCTGATGGCGGCGTTCCTGGCGATTTTTGCTGTGTCCATGATGGTCCAGTTCACCGGCTACATGCTGGAGGCTTACGCCGATTACCGGGGCGATCCCGGCAAGCGTAAGCTTGAATCCGCCCCGTCCCATTAATCAACGAGATAGCGACCAAAGCTTATGGAACTCTTCTTTCTGGCAATGCTGGTTCTGGTCATGGCAGCCGCGCTCGGCTCCGGCTATCCCGTTGCGTTCGCTCTTCCCGGCTCAGCCATTCTCACCATCGCCGCGGCAGCTCTGACGGGCTACTTTTTTGCCGGCGATGCCGCGGCCTACTTCGCCCACGGCAGTCCGGTTCAGTGGCTGACAGCGGGCGTTACCAACTTTCGAGGGGTCTATTGGGAGGTTGAGCGAGATACGCTCATAGCCATTCCCCTGTTCGTGTTCATGGGCATCATGCTGCAGCGCTCCAAGATCGCTGAGGATCTTCTGGTGGCGATGGCGCAATTGTTTGGTCCAGTGCCCGGCGGTCTTGGCATTTCGGTGGTTTTCGTGGGCGCGCTGCTCGCCGCCACCACCGGCATCGTAGGTGCCACCGTTGTGGCCATGGGGCTGATTTCCCTGCCGGCCATGCTGCGCAACAACTATTCCCACTCGCTCGCCACCGGCACCATTGCCGCATCGGGCACGCTGGGGCAGATCATTCCGCCATCGATCGTGCTGATTATTCTGGCCGACCAGCTGGCCAGCGCCGTGGACCAGGCCGATGCGTCCCGCAAGGCGCTCTACAAAGCCACCACCGGCGACTTCGCCATGCCTTCTGAGTTTGGGGTGATCTCCACCAGCGCGGGCGACATGTTCTTAGGTGCGTTCATTCCAGGCCTGGTGCTTGTGGCGCTCTACATGATGTTCATTCTGGGCTACTCCTTCTTCAGACCGAAGAGTGCGCCGGCTGTGCCGTTTGAGGGCTCCTACGACCGCGCCTTTGCGGGCCGGATCCTGTTGATCCTGGTGCCGCCGCTGACCCTGATCTTCGTGGTGCTGGGCTCCATCATTATGGGCATTGCAACGGTGAACCAGGCCGGGGCGATCGGTGCTGCAGGCGCCATGGTGATGGCCGGCTACCGCCTGGCAGAGGGTCGCAAAGACGCCTTCTATCCGGCCATTCTAGCGGTGGTGTCCCTGGTCTGCGTCTTCATCGTCTCCAGCATGTTCGACGTCAACGTGAAGAACATAAAAACCTCCAGCGACGTGTTGGGCCTCACGCTGGCAGCCATTGCCGTGACCGGCTTCATCATCGCCCTGATCTGGAGCGGTTGGCGCACCTTTAAGATCGACAACACCATGCACGGGGTGATGATCGACACCGCCAAGACCACGTCTTTGGTGTTCATCATTCTCCTGGGCGCGGCCATGCTGACCGCCGCGTTCCGCGCCTTTGGCGGCGAGGAGCTGGTGCGCGAGTTCCTGACAAGCCTGCCCGGCGGGTTCTGGACCCAGTTCATCATCGTGATGGCGGTGATCTTCGTGCTCGGCTTTTTCCTCGACTTTATTGAGATCGCCGTGGTGGTGGTGCCGATCGTGGCGCCCATTCTGCTCATGGACCCGTCTGCAAACGTGACGGCTGTCTGGCTTGGGGTGATGATCGGTCTGAACATCCAAACCTCGTTCCTGACCCCACCGTTCGGCTTTGCGCTGTTCTACCTGCGCGGTGTGGCACCGGCGGTGGTGAAGACCGTCTCCATGTACAAGGGCGTGATCGCGTTTATCGGCTTGCAGCTTCTGGCACTTGTGATCGTTGGTCTTGTGCCCAGCCTGGTGAACTATCTGCCGAACCGGATTTCCTTGACGGCCGCAACGGCACCGCCTCCCATCAACCCGCGTCTGCAATATTGC
>JBCDIP010000641.1:0-2125 GCA_038748855.1 Pseudomonadota bacterium | reverse complement strand
TGTCGCGGTGCAGTCAGAGATTAGAGAGCTTCAGGCACAGCTTGTGAGCATCGGGGACAGCGCCTCGTTTAACGGCGAGAACTTCCTCTCCGTTGATTCCAGCGCAGCCGGCTACAACTCTATCAAAGAAGTGGTGGCCTCGTTTACACGCTCCGGCAGTACCATCTCCATCGGCACTATTGGGATCGACATCACCCAGACCACGCTGTTTGATGCCGGTACGGGCACCGGGATTGTGGATACCATCTATTCGGCAACCAGCGGCGCCACATTCACGGTGGGCACCTTGGACATCTCTGCGCTCACAGACTCTGCGGCTGATCTGACCGATCTGGAAGATATGATCCAGGCGGTTGACACGGCATTCGTTCAAATCACGACAGGTGCAAGTAACCTCGGTGCTGCCATTAAACGGATCGATCTGCAGTCTGACTTCGTCTCTAGCTTGATGGATGCGATCGAGCGAGGTGTCGGCCAACTTGTGGATGCGGATATGAATGAAGAATCCACGAGGCTACAGGCGCTGCAGGTTCAGCAACAGCTCGGGATCCAGTCGTTGAGCATCGCGAACTCCGGTAGCCAGAACATTCTGTCACTGTTCAACTAATCATTCCCACCACGGGGGGCTGAGGGGCAACTCTGACATAGCCGCCCTGTCGTTTGCGGCAGGGATCTATCAGCCAGTTTGAAAGTGTAAGGAGACGTTATGAACGCCAAGATGCCTATCGAAACAAAACCGGTAACCCTTAACAGCAATCAGGGCGTGGTCTTGGTTCGCCCCCCGCACGGCGGCGTGACCGATGACCATACACGGGTTGATCTGGTGCTGGCCCGCGGCGCCAGCCACCTTATGCTGGATGCCTCCACTGCAGCCCAGTTGGGCCGCGCCCTGATTGATGCCTCGCTCTGCACAAAGGCGCCCAACTAAAATAGCTGACCCAGAGCGTGGCAAAGCTTGCTGCTTCCGGGCAAATCAGCTTAGGCTGACACCGATGTTCGTTGCTTGATTCGGTACAGATCCAATCCTTTTCATCGAGTATCGCGGAGAAAGCGTCTTCCGCGGCCTCGAGCAGCAACGCATCGGAGCTATCACTCTATGAACGTTGAGTTTACTGGCCTTCGACCCCAGGGCGAACGTCTTCGTTCCCAAATCCTCTCCCGCATTGAAACCGCCCTCACCCACGGCAAGTTCATTATGGGCCCTGAGGTTCGCGAGCTTGAACAGCAACTCGCCGCCCTCTGCGGGACCAAGCACGCAATTGCCGTGGCCAATGGGACCGATGCTCTCCAGATCGCGCTCATGTGTGCCGGCATCAAGCCCGGCGATCATGTTCTGGTGCCATCCTTTACGTACACGGCCACAGCCGAGGTGATCCTCGTATTGGGGGCATCACCTGTGTTCGTGGAGGTTGATCCCAAAACCTTCAATCTGGATTGCGAAGACCTGGAACGCCGGATCAACGCGCATGATCCAGCCACGGGGCCTTTGAAAGCCATTATAGGGGTTGATCTGTTCGGCACGCCGGCGGAGTGGGCCCGACTGAACACCATTGCTGAGCGCCACGAATTGTTTCTGATAGCCGATGCGGCGCAAAGCTTTGGGGCCATATCTGCGGACGGCGCGGTGGGCACCTTGGCACATGTGACCACCGCCAGCTTCTTCCCTGCCAAACCCCTGGGCTGCTACGGGGATGGCGGGGCTCTCTTTACGGACGATGACGAGCTTGCTGATGCGATGCGGTCCATTCGTGTGCACGGGCAAGGCACGCAGAAATACGAAACCGTGCGTGTGGGCGTGAACAGCCGGTTGGACACCATTCAGGCTGCCGTGCTGCTGGCCAAACTTGAGGTGTTTGAGGAGGAATTGGCCAACCGCAATGCCCTGGCTCAGGCCTATACCCGCGAGCTTCATGGGCTGGTGGAAACGCCGCATGTTCCCAGTGGCGGAGATGTTCGCTCGGCGTGGGCGCAGTACACGGTCAAGGTTGATAACCGGGACGCCTTTAAGGCTGCTCTGGCTGAGGCGGGCGTGCCCAGTGCGGTCTACTACCCGCTGCCCATGCACCTGCAGCCGGCCTACGCGGGTTTTGGGGCCGGCACCGGGTCACTGCCGGTGAGCGAAGCG
>JBCDIP010000640.1:0-2130 GCA_038748855.1 Pseudomonadota bacterium | reverse complement strand
CGCTCAACCGGCTGGCCGGCGTCATTGAGAAGCTGGTGGTTTATCCGGAAAACATGCAGCGGAACTTGGATCAGTTGGGAGGCCTCGTGCACTCACAGCGCGTGCTCCTCGCGCTCACACAAGCAGGCACCTCGCGCGAAGAGGCTTATGCCCTTGTTCAGCGCAACGCCATGCCGGTGTGGCGAGGCGAAGGCAACTTTCTGGAGCTCTTAAAGGCCGACGCGGACGTTAAGGCAGCGTTGAGCGAGGCCGATCTGGACGCCCTGTTCGACCTCGGCTACCACACCAAACACGTGGATACGATCTTTACCCGCGTGTTTGGCTAAGGATACCGGGTGCGCTTAGCTGGCCGTTGCGCCGTTGCTTGATTTGGGCGTGGTCTTGCGCGCGGCAAGTTCTTCTTCCAGATCGAGCAGTTCGTAGCTCTTGTCACCCACTTCGCTGATGCGCAGCGGAGAAACCGAGCCTTCCGACAAATCAGACAATTGTTGTGCCAGGCGTTCTGAGCGATCGCGCTCATTGGTGATCAGCTGTTCGAACAAGGTCTGAACGGAGGCCTTGCGGTCACGGTACTCAAGCTCAATCTTGTCCTGCTCCTGGAGCATCATCTCATTGAGCGCGCCCACCATTTCCGTGCTGTGATCCAGCATGGTCTGCAGAATTTTCCGGTCTTGCTGATGCTCATCGGCAATGGTGTCGACCAGGGCCTGAGCGGTCTTCAAAGAGATTCTTGCCATCATCGCTACTCCTGATTTGGGGCATCCCGTCCTCCATAATCGGCCATTTGGCACCGTTGAACGGGTCGTTGCCTCCTCAAAGCAAGCGCCGTGCCATTTCCCGCGAGCCTGCTGGCATGTCCTTTGCGTGATTTCGCCAAAGAGCGGCGCGGCTGCCCAAGCGGGCGGCTCCGTGATCGGTATTGGCACATGCGAGGAGGCTCCTGATTCAGGTTTGAAGCGGCATGGAACACATTGAATCTACAGACACATCCCCAATCAATGACCTCCGGTTCACTAAGGAACGGTGGGAGAGCAAGTTCTCAGACCTGCGCCAAGAAGCCAACGACATGGCAACCCGCCACCGCGAGCGTCTAAACCATGTCTTGGAACGCACCAGTTCGACTGAGGCACCAAGCGCCCCTCCAGTTTCAAAGCCCGGCAAGCAGCCCCCGGCACGCAAGGTGCCTGCGCCTGCACGACGCCCCAAACGCCGTCCGGCCCCACGACAGAACTTCGACCATATCGCTTTATGGTCAACCGTGGCACCCAGCACCATTGCTGCAGTGTTTGCCGGAGTTGCCATGGCCGGGAACAACGTGCCGCTTGGGTATGCCTTAGGGTTTGTCCTCGCCTGGTTTGTGCTCACAACGGCCCTTGCCATAGGTGCGGTTAAGCTCTTCAGCACGCGCGAATGTATTTCGTTATTGAGATCGTCTTCACCGCGGCTTGGGGCAGCTGCCATAACCTGTGCCCTGGTTGCCGTGCTGGCCGTTGAGCTGGCGCACATCTCGATCACCGCGATCGCACCCCACCCCCCACCGCAGATCAGTGAGACCACCAAGCCGGCTGCAACGCCGGTTCGAGCGGCAAAGGGCGCCGAGATCAAAACGCGAAGCCAAACCGTGACAAAGCTCGCAAGCGCAGGCTCGATCCATTTCCGGACAACACCCAACCTGATCACTCCAACCGCACAAACCTCCATCCGTTCCGGCGGCATTGAAAAGAGAGTTGTCGCCCTACCCGCTCCGGCCGTTCCGGAACCGCTGGAAGCCCCGGTGACCGAAATTCCCAAGACTCCGTCCTCCAAAGCTAACGACCAGCTGCTGGGCCAGATCTCCGCGAAAGGCAAATATGTGGCCCGCCGCACCAGCTCCCGTTGGACCCGTTCGGCAAAACAGCAGAAGGCCGCGCCCTCCACCTCCCGTACCCTCTTTGAGAAGATCTTTGATCCGGTGATCAACAGCGCCAGCGCGCCGGCTGAAGCCGGCCGCGTGGAAACGGACATCAGTGATCAAGAGCAGATTTCGAGGTAAACCGTCCCCTACACCCAGCCCAGGCTATAGCGTGAGTTGCTTGGGCTGAACGAGCTGGGTGATGATATTGGCGCCCTAGTCAAACAACTGTTGGCCTG
>JBCDIP010000639.1:0-2131 GCA_038748855.1 Pseudomonadota bacterium | reverse complement strand
GCAAGTTGGAAGACAAGCCCGTGGTGGCGCTCTTAGGGGCTGAGGCCCGGCCCATCCGCGCTTATGCCTCATCCATGAAACGAGATATCACGCCCGCTGACGAGGCCGAGCGTTTCGTGCGACTGCGCGATGAGAAAGGCTTTGATGCATTCAAGTGGCGGGTCGGGTCTGAGGTGGGCCGCGATGTGGATGAGTGGCCGGGCCGCAGCGAAGAGGTTGTTCCCACCGTCGCGCGGGCATTGGGCGATGGCATTGCCAAGCTGGTGGACGCCAACTCCTGCTATTCACCGGCCAAGGCCATCGCGCTTGGCCGCTTGCTGGAAGATGAAGGCATCAGCCACTTTGAAGAGCCGTGTCCCTATTGGGAACTGGATCAGACCAAGGAAGTGACCGACGCCCTGTCCATCGACGTGACCGGAGGAGAGCAGGACTGCGATCTGGCCACCTGGAAACGCATGATCGACATGCGCGCCGTCAACATCACGCAACCGGATGTAATGTATATGGGCGGGCTGAACCGCACCTTGCGGGTGGCGAGGATGGCCGAAGAGGCCGGGCTGCCCTGCACGCCACACTGCGCCAATCTCACGCTTGTCACCATCTGCACCATGCATCTCTTGGGCGCCATTCCAAACGCCGGTAAGTATCTGGAGTTCTCCATCGAGGGAGAAGATTACTACCCCTGGCAGGAAGGGCTCTTCTTGGGAGATCCATTCAAGATCGTCGATGGGAAGGCGCAGATCCCCGAGGGGCCCGGTTGGGGTGTAGAGATCGATCCAGCCTGGCTGGAGGCATCCGACTATCACGTAAGCGAGCTGACCTAAAACTGCGTCGCCACAAAGTAGAGCCCACGCACCACGTCGGCCATGCGGCGATAGTCGAGCGTGTCTGGCGTATCGGTCGGGCGGTGATAGTTGGGGTTCCTGAGGAACGCCGTATCCGTGACCATCACCGCTGGCAGACCTAAATTCCAATAGCTTGAGTGGTCAGAGAAACTGGCTTCGGGGATGAAGCCCGGTGCATTCAGCGAGTAGACGGGCAGATCCGAGGCGCTCTGCATGAGGGATTTGACCCGGTGCACATTGCTTCGGTCCATGAGCTGGCCAACCACGCCGATAAAGTTGCCGGTGTTGGGGTAGATCGGTTTCAGCATGGCAAGGGGGAAGCGCTGAGAGCCCGGTTCATCGGAGAAATAGCCAATCATCTCCACGCTCACCATAAGGCGCAGAGGAATCCTGTTTCGCAAGAGAGAGGCCGCATGAACCTGGCTCCCCATGGAGCTTGAGTTGAAATGAGGTTGCTCTTCCAGAGTGTAGGCGATGAATTCAAGGCGATGTTCGAGTTTGGGGTTCAGCGCGCTCACCATTCGGGCCAGCTCCAACACGCCGGCCACGCCGCTCGCGTTGTCATCTGCGCCCGGATTGTCGTTGTAGTGCACATCGTAATGTGCCCCCATGACAAGGCGAGGGGCATCTTCTGGGCCGAAGAAGCAGGAGACGTTGCGGAACTCTTTGCCTTCAATTTTGTAGGTTTGCTCGCTCATCTCGCAACCGGTCTTGCTGAACTCTGCGAAAATGAAATCGGCTGCTTTGTTGAGGGACGCCATGTTGAAGCTGTTGCGCGACGGCACAATGGCGGCCAGGGTTTCCACATCTGCGCGCAGGCGCAACTCATCGACCTGGAGGCGGCCCTTCGAAACTGGCGTCTCCAGCAGCGGGTTGCGGAGAAGCCAGAAACCTGACGCCGCCACAACGAGGCAGAGGATAACAATGCGAACAAGCCACTTCACGAGGCTTCCCCTTCTGCAACCGGTTCCTCATCCCGGCTCAACACGCGCTGGTAGACAAGCCCCATACCGATCAAGACCGCTCCCAGTCCCACAAATGACAGAGCTCGCAAGATGCCTTCAAGTGCAGACATATCGATCAGAAAGACCTTAGCCGCCGTAAGCATCATGACCGCAGCAGAACCGATCCTGAGCTCACGCACCTTGAACATCATGCCGCCCACCAGAAGGGCGATGCCGAAGAGCAGCCACTCGATAGAGTAGGTGTATTGCTCTGTGTTCAACACCGGTGTGAGCGTTAGCGCCATGTCTTCTCCGCCATGATAACCAAACCGCACCATGGTG
>JBCDIP010000638.1:0-2169 GCA_038748855.1 Pseudomonadota bacterium | reverse complement strand
TGTCCAGCTGCTGAGCCACGCTGAAGCCGGGCGTGTCCCGCTCCACAATGAAGATCGACACCCCGCGCGAGCCCGGCGCTTCCGGGTCCGTCTTGGCGGCAATGAAGAGCACATCGGCCAGCACGCCGTTGGTGATGTAGATCTTTGAGCCGTTCAGCACCCACTCGTCTCCATCACGCACCGCCCGGGTGCGGATGGAGGCAACATCAGAGCCGGCATCCGGTTCCGTAACGCCCACCGCCGTGATTAGATCACCGGTCACGATGCCTGGCATGTATTTGTCCTGCTGGTCCTTCGTCCCCGCATTGGCCAGATGGGGCGAGGCCATGTCGGTGTGCACCAGAACGGTGATGGCAAATCCGCCGAAAGTGGACCGGCCGAGCTCTTCAGCGAGCAGCGCAGTCCCCAGATAGCCCATGTCAGAGCCGCCATATTCCTCCGGATAACGGAGGCCTAAAACCCCCAGTGATCCCATCTTTTTCAGCACATCGCGCGGCACATGTCCGTCCCGCTCCCACTCTTCGCCGTTGGGCTCCACCTCTTCGCGGATGAAGCGGCGGATTTGCTCGCGCAAAATGTCATGTTCTTCGCCAAAAAAGGGAGAAACCATCTTCTTGTCTTTCCTTAATGCCCGTTTCGCCTTGAATGGCACGGGCGGCTTAATCCGTCCAGTTATACGCCGCGACCGCGCAAGGGGATTTGCCCCGGCGCCGGACGGCTGATAGACAGGCAGGTGGAGATCTGAAGCGCCATTGAGGAGCCGAGCATGAGCATCAAACAGGCCCGCACAGAGGCCATCGCAGAGACCTTGGACAAAATCAGAGACGCCATGGCGGCCGGCGCCAACAAGGATGCACTGTCGGCAGCCCGCACCCATCTGATCGCTCTTGCGGGCCGTGCGGACCTCTTTCCGCGATCCGACTTCCCCTTGCCGGAAGAAGGCTCCAACGAGCGCACATTCCTCATCCAGGAAGATGAAGACGGCTCCTATGCGCTCTACGTGAATTCAGGACTGAAGGGCCAAACCACCCGGCCTCACGACCACGGCGAATCCTGGGCCATCGTCGTCGCGGTTGAAGGCGAAGAGCGCCACCGGGTCTATCGCCGGGTGGATGATGGTTCGGTTGAAGGCAAAGGCGCGGTTGAGGTGATCGATGAGGTTGATGTGCGCCCCGGCGTTGGCATCTGCCTGCCGGAAAGCGGCATCCATTCCATCCATGCCAACAGCGATGAGCCGCTCTTGCATCTGCATCTTTATGGCCGCTCGTTCGCCAACCAGTCCACCCGCACCGAGTATGATCTTGAGGCCGGCACGACCCACTCCTTTAAGCTGCGCCGGCTGGATTTCATTGAGGACGCCCGATGACGCTGATCAGCGTTCCGGAACTGGCCGCAAAATTCTCCGAAGATGCAGAGTTCGCGCTGATCGATCCGCGTGAACAAGGTGTGTTCACCCGCGGCCACCTGTTGGGGGCCAGCAACCTGCCCGTCTCCCGCCTTGAGCTGCTGATCGGCAAGACCGTGCCGCGCAAAGAAACTGAGATCGTGCTCTGTGACGATGGTGACGGGGCTGCGGCCCGCGCCCAAGCCGCTCTGCAAGATTTTGGGTACAGCAACATCAAGATCCTCGCCGGCGGCGTCTCCGCCTGGGCGGTGAGCGGCTACCATGTGTTTTCGGGCGTCAACATTATCGGCAAGGCGTTCGGCGAATATCTGGAGAAAGCCGCCGGCACCCCGCGCATCACCGCTGAAGACCTGAACAAGCGCACGCAGGACGGTGAACACATCTATCTCCTCGACAGCCGCACCCCGGGCGAGCACAGCAATTTCTGCATTCCCGGCGCCCTCTCTTGCCCAAATGGCGAGATGGTCTACAGGGCCCTTCCCTCAGCTCCAGCCAATGCCACGGTCGTGGTCCATTGCGCAGGGCGCACGCGCAGCATCTTAGGCGCGCAGACGCTGATTGAGGCCGGTCTTGCAAATAAGGTGGTGGCCCTGGAAAACGGCACCATGGACTGGCACTTTGCAGGTCTGGAGCTGGAACATGGCGCAGACCGGCCGCTTGCCCCGCCCAGCGCGGAGAACGCCGAGAAAGCGCTGGACGCTGCGGATAGCATGGCACAACGCGCAAAGGTCAGCGCCATAGACGTTGCGACGCTTGAGGCCTGG
>JBCDIP010000637.1:0-2170 GCA_038748855.1 Pseudomonadota bacterium | reverse complement strand
ATCGGAGGATATCCGCTTCCGGAGCCAAATCTGAAGTTCCTGATCTACTGCGTGCTTGGCGGGATTTCGCAGATCCTGTTCACGGTGATCTTGCTCTATATGTTCTCCTTCCGGAATTTTGCGGTTGGCACCACTTTCTCCAAGCTCGAGCTGGTGATGATTGCCGTACTCGGCGCTCTCATTCTGGGCGATGGATTGAGCCTGCCAGCCATCGTCGCCGTGGTGCTCAGCGCGGCAGGGGTGATCGTGCTCTCCATCGGTCAATCGGCCATCACGTGGAAGACGCTGCTTTCCGGTCTTGTGGAAAAGCCTACTTTGATCGGCCTCACCTCTGCGGTGTTTCTGGGGGGCTCTGTGGTCTTTTTCAGGGGCGCGTCCCTGGCCTTAGAGCATGACAATGTCACCATGGCCGCGGCTTACGCCTTGGCTGTGGCCATCGTCATCCAAACCGTGATTATGGGTGTCTACTTGGTCTGGCGCGAGCCAGGCGAGATTGGCCGCGTGATTACAAACTGGCGCTGGGCCGGCGCGGTGAGTGTTGCCGGTATATTGGGGTCGGTCTGCTGGTTTACCGCGTTCACAATCGAGAATGCAGCTCACGTGCGCGCGGTCGGACAGATTGAACTGGTGTTCACGTTCATCGCCTCGACCCTGTTCTTCAAAGAGACCGTTAGCCGGCTTGAGATCGTCGGCATTGCCCTTGTGGTGGGCGCCATCCTGTTGATTTTGATCGCAGGCTAAACTTCGGGAATATCCAAGCGCTTGGTCATCCGGTAGGTGACAGTGGATTCAGGCTTGTCCGACGGCACAATCTGCCCATCGATCACGTCCTCTTGCACCTCCCCTTTCACCTCCAGCTCGAAGATATCTCGGTTCTCGCCAAAGATGGTTCGCGGGGGACCATAGTAGTGTACCCTCACCTTGGCGTGGTACCTGCCCTCTGAGACCGTGTAAGTGCCAGACGAATAGTGCCGATTGCTTCCACCGAGGATGCGCCCATTTTCTAAAACATAGACGCCGCTGTTTTCCCAGCCGTAGGGGCCAAGAATTTCCCCGGTCCAGATCCCATCAACGGCCATTGACCCTGCCTCCATCTTTCCTCACAGAACGCCCCTCCATACAAGCATGCGTGGCGCTTGCTTCAAAACGTTTATTGAGATCACCTAATGCGCGACGCCAGACACTTCCCTTTCGCCTCGCAAAATGGCAACAATTGCCGGCGCAGAATTAGGCGCTCTCTCAACGTCCTTTCAACCTGGTGACCTGCCCATGCCTTTTCAACCCGCCAGCGACATTCTTACTCCGTACACGGTACTCGATCTCACCCGTGTGCGCGCGGGACCAACGTGTGCCCGCCAGCTTGCTGATTGGGGCGCCAACGTGATTAAGATCGAGCAGCCCACAAAGGACACCAGTGGAGCTGACGGCATGGGCGGCCCACGTGCCGGCTCCGACTTCCAAAATCTACACCGCAACAAGCGGGGTATGACACTCAATCTTAAGGATCCGGCCGGCCAGGCGATATTCAAGCGCATGGCTGCAAAAACCGATGTCATCGTTGAGAACTACCGGCCCGGCGTAAAACATAGACTGGGGATCGACTATGACACCCTGCGCGCTGACAATCCGGGACTGATCTACGCTTCCATATCCGGTTTTGGGCAGGACGGGCCGATGGCGGACAGGCCTGGCTTTGACCAGATCCTGCAAGGCATGGGCGGTCTCATGTCGATCACAGGCGAGCCAGGCCGCGGCCCTATGCGCGTCGGCATACCGATTGCCGATTTGTGTGCCGGATTACTGGCAAGCCAAGGAGTTATGCTTGCCCTTCTGAAGCGGGAGCGCACCGGAGAGGGCCAATGGGTGCAGTCATCCCTGCTCCAGGCCCAGGCGTTCATGCTGGATTTCCAGGCAGCCCGCTGGCTGATGGACGGCGAAGTGCCCGGCCAAGCCGGCAACGATCATCCTACATCCATTCCCACTGGCGTCTTCAAAACCAGCGACGGCTATATCAACATCGCAGCCTCAGGCGGAGCTATGTGGGAACGCTTGCGGGAGCAAGTGGGCGATGAGCGCCTCTATCGCGAAGAGTTTTCCAACGGAGAAGGCCGTAGCGATCATCGCCAGGCGCTCAACGCGATTTTGAATGAGAATACCGAACAGAAGCCTT
>JBCDIP010000636.1:0-2194 GCA_038748855.1 Pseudomonadota bacterium | reverse complement strand
GCGGCCTGCATCGACATGGGCGGCGGCACCACCTCAATCTCCATCTTCTCCGAAGGACAACTGGTCTACGCCGATGCGGTGCCTGTAGGCGGCCATCACATCACCATGGACATTGCCCGGGGCCTTTCCACCCCCATTGCCCACGCGGAGCGCATGAAGACCCTCTATGGGTCCGCTCTGCCGGCTGTGTGTGATGAGCGCGAGCTGGTGTCCGTGCCCCTGGTGGGTGAGAAAGGGACTGATGCCGTCAACAAGATCCCGCGCTCCATGCTGACCGGGATCATCCAGCCGCGCCTTGAAGAGACCTTCGAGCTCGTGGCTGCACGTTTAAAGAGTTCCGGCCTTGCCCATTTTGCGGGCCGCCGGGTTGTATTGACCGGCGGCGGCAGCCAGCTCAACGGGGCCAGGGAACTGGCCGGCACCATGCTGGATCGTCAAGTGCGCTTCGGTTATCCTCAGCCCATCACGGGCATGCCGGAAAGCGCCCGCGGGCCTGGATTTGCCGTGGCGGCCGGCCTGCTGAACTATGCAATTGAGCCCGATAAAGCCACGATTGCCATGCCGGACATCGGCTCTGAGGCCACTCATGAGCCGAATTATCTGATGCGCGTAGGGCAGTGGATCCGCGAAAGCATCTAAAATTTGAAGCCGCCGGCGGCTAAGAATTTTGCCAAATTTGTTAACAAATTGATTCTCCGAATCTCCGGAAGCTCCTAATATTTCTGTGGGTTTCGCACATATGTGCGCCCTTTTGACTCACCCCGTTACCGCTTGTTAACGAATTACTAACACCTTGGTAACAAACATGTCTCTGGGGTTAATACGGGACGCCGCACAATGAGCATTAATTTAACTGTTCCTGATCTTGCCGAAATGAAGCCGCGCATCACTGTCTTTGGTGTGGGCGGGGCTGGAGGCAATGCGGTCAACAATATGATCGCGTCGCAGCTTGATGGTGTTGAGTTTGTTGTTGCCAACACAGATGCCCAAGCTTTGCGACAGTCAGCTGCCGAACGCACAATTCACATGGGCACCTCCCTCACTGAGGGGCTGGGCGCCGGTTCGCAACCACAAGTTGGTGCGGCGGCCGCCGAGGAAGTCTTGCCTGAACTGATCGATCATGTGTCCGGATCTCACATGGTGTTCATCACAGCCGGCATGGGCGGGGGAACCGGCACCGGGGCAGCGCCGGTCATCGCGCGGGCCGCTAAGGAGCAGGGCGTGTTGACCGTTGGGGTGGTCACCAAGCCGTTCCAGTTTGAGGGACAGCGGCGGATGTTGACGGCTGAGCGGGGCATTGAGCAGCTCGCCCAGCACGTGGACACGCTGATTGTGATCCCGAACCAGAACCTTTTCCGCATTGCCAATGAAAAGACCACCTTTGCTGACGCCTTCTCCATGGCTGACCAGGTGCTCTACTCGGGCGTTGCCTCCATCACCGAGCTGATGACCAAAGAAGGTCTCATCAACCTGGACTTCGCTGATGTGCGCGCCATCATGTCCGAAATGGGCAAAGCCATGATGGGCACGGGTGAGGCGTCCGGCGAGAAGCGGGCCATTGAGGCAGCTGAAGCGGCGATTTCCAACCCGCTCCTGGACGATGTGTCCATGCGCGGCGCTCAAGGGCTTCTCATCTCCATCACCGGCGGTGAAGACCTGACCCTTTACGAAGTGGACGAAGCGGCCACCCGTATCCGTGAGGAAGTGGATCCGGATGCCAACATCATTCTGGGCGCCACGTTCGATCAGGATCTTGAAGGAGTTATTCGTGTCTCCGTCGTGGCCACCGGCATCGAGGAAGTCTCCTCGTCGGCCACCACGTCGAACTATGATGACTACCATTATGACATCAAGCCAAAGGCAGCTGAGACAAAGCCGGCTCCGGAACCTATAGCTGAAGAGCGCATTCAGGTGCCGCCGCCTGCTGAGAAGATTGAAGAGGCACCGGCGCCTGAGCCGATCGCGGCTGAAGAGACCGTGCCTGAGCCAATCGCAGAGATCGCCGAAGCACCGATTGCTGAAGAGATCCCTCAAGAGGCTATCGCTGAGGCAGAAACCAAAATGCCGGAAGTGGAAGACTTCCCGCCTATCGCACAGCGCCAGATTTCGGCACTGAAGAAGCCGGAAGACAGTCGCGAGCCTGCGGTCTCCCGCAAGCGCAAGGGCCTGTTTGAGCGCCTGGCGGGCGTTGGGC
>JBCDIP010000635.1:0-2203 GCA_038748855.1 Pseudomonadota bacterium | reverse complement strand
GGCTGACGCATGGAGTACATATCGATGCCGGGCCCGGCGCTTTCGGAATACTCGCCTTTCAGCAGATGGGGGATGCCGAGGCAGAACTCGGCCACCTCAATGCCGCGCTGAATGTCGCCATGGCTGTCCGGAATGGTCTTGCCGTGTTCGGCGGAAAGCATCTGGGCCAGTTCTTCCTTTTCCGCATTCACCAAATCGATGAACTTCATCATCACTCGGGCGCGCACTTGGGGGTTCTTGGCGGCCCATCCAGGCTGCGCCGCCGCGGCATTCGCCACCGCTTCAGCCATTTCTTCCTCAGAAGCCAGAGCCACTTTGGCCTGCACCTCGCCGGTGTTGGGATTGTACACATCAACAAAGCGTCCGCTTTTGCCCGCGACGGTTTTGCCGCCAATAAAGTGTCCGATTTCTTTGACCATATCTTCGCCGCCCTTGCCCTTGAGATCAGGTCTGAAGCGTCCCTGGTTTGAGTGAAGTTTGCCCGACACTATCGGGCTTTGGATAGGGCGGCAAGATGCAACCCTTATTGTGCTCACCAATTGGTGGGCGTTGGTCTGCCGCGGACTTTCAAGGACCTTAAACCGTCCACATCTTCCACACCCAGCTGCAGCATGTTGTTGGCGTAGTCGTCCTTCAACACCTGCATCACGTGTTGTCCACCGGCCTCGCCCAACGCGGCCACGGCGTAGAGGAACGGGCGGCCCAAGAGGCAGAAATCAGCGCCCAGTGCCATGGCGCGGGCAATGTCGAGACCGCTTCTGATGCCGGAATCGAAGATGATCTTCATCTTGCCGCCTACCTCGCTGGCAATCTCCGGCAACACGGTGATGGAGGCCGGAACGCCATCGCACTGACGCGCGCCATGATTGGAGACCACAATGCCATCAAAGCCGCGCTTGGCTGCTTCCACCGCATCGCCCACATCCATAATGCCCTTCAAGATCACCGGTCCGTCCCAAAGATCGCGCACTGCCGACACATCGTCCCAATTGGGCCGGCCATGCAGCATGGTGGCCAGGAAACTGCGCAGATCGGCACTGTCGGAGTGATACTTCTCCAACGTCACCAGGTGCGGCGTCTTATGGGCCAGGGTCGCCAGGCTCCAGCTGGGCCGGCGCGCAGCGTGCCAGAACGTGGCGAGGTCCTTCTTCGGCGGCATTCTAAGACCAGCGCGCAGCTGACGCTCGCGGGTTGAGGTCACCGGCACATCCACGGTGATCACCAGGGTTTTAAAGCCATTGTCCTTGCCCCGCTTCAGGATATCGTCGCGCACATCCATCTGTTTGGTGGGGTAATACTGGTACCAGCCATAATCGCCCACCTCCGGGCCAATGGTCTCCGGCGTCTCTGCGCCCACGGTGCTGAGCGTGTAAGGAAGGCGCATCTGAGCAGCGGCGCGGGCCAGGAAGATCTCCGCTTTGGGCCAGATAAGGCCTGACATGCCCACCGGCGCCACCCCGAACGGGGCCGCATAGGTTTGGCCGAACAGCTCGGTTTCCGTTTGTGCTTGGATGTTGCCGGGCAGCATGCGCGGCACCAGCTCGATCTCCCGGAAGGCGCTCTCGTTGCGCTCCTTGCCCGCCTCGATCCCGGTGCTGCTGTCCAGGAACTCCCAGGCGAAGTGGGGGAGGCGGGTTCTTGCCCGTTCTCTCATGAAATGAACGGACGGATAGCGGGTGAGATCGGTCATGGTGGCACGCAGGTTACGGGTTGGTCACATGAAAGCGCACCGTCATAGCACCAGCTGCACCGAAATGACAAAGGGGCATGTGGTCGGCCGTGCCTTAAGGCAAGACCGCAGTCAGCAATCCGCTCAGACCCAAATTGATCAAAGCCCCGCTTATCAGAGCGGTAAACGTCAAGATCATGCCGGCCACGCGCAGTTTGAACAGCTCAGGCTCCTGGCTCACCCCGTAGGCGTGCAGCAGGCGGCCCACCAGAAGGCAGAGGCCGACAAAGTGGATGGCGTAGACGGATCTGTCCTGCAGCTCCGCCAGGGCCATCAAAATGAGCGCCAAAGGCACGTATTCGGCGAAATTGCCATGGGTCCGGATGGCCCGTTGCAGGGTTTGGTGGCCGCCATCGCCCAGGGCGGTCTTCGTTCCACGCCGCGCGCCGATCACGCGGATGCTCAAATAAACGAACAGCAAGGCCGCAAGAGCTGCATAGATCGGGGTAACTGTCATTTTGTGTTCCTCACCAT
>JBCDIP010000634.1:0-2217 GCA_038748855.1 Pseudomonadota bacterium | reverse complement strand
GCCGTGGATGGTTCTCCGCAGTTCTTCACCTACTACGAGACGGACAACGTGGATGTGCTGTTCTCCAATGTCTATTTGGCGCAGGTCAACAATCCCTCCCCCATGACGCGGGAAATCATGGCCCGCAGCTTCATCAACATGAACCGCACCGTCTGCGCCCGCGCCTGGTGTGAGGGCAAAATGACGGCTGCTTATGTGGTGACGATCCGTGCGCAGGACGACGCCGACGGAGTGGACGATGCCGGCATGCGGGCTTTTGCCAGGGACTTGGATGTGGGCCGGGTGGAGAAGTGGACAGCCGTGAACCCCGATGTGGAGACCTCCACTGAGGAGAAGATCCGCGGCGGAGATGCAACGATCGGCAACTGCATTCTGGTCCATGTCTTGCGCGAAGAGCATGCTCGCAAATTGAGTCGGAAACTCCGGCTAAGCCTGGGCCATAAAACGGAAATCGGGATTTACCAGCTCTTGTGCGAACTGCGGCCGGACGAGGCTTGAGATGAAGGTGTTGCTGCTTCAAGGCGCCAACATGGAAGCCCTTGGTCGCCGCGAGCCTGAGCTTTACGGCACCATCACCGCCAAAGAGCTGGACGCATTCCTGACCGAGAGCCATCCTGAAGACGAGCTCGATATCCGCTACACAAATGTTGAAGGCGAGGCGATCGGCTGGATCCATGAGGCAGACACCGGCGATCATGATGGATTGGTCATGAACCCGGCCGGGTTCTTGCATGAAGGCGCCGCCCTGCGTGACTGTCTGAAGATCATCTCAATGCCCTATGTTGAAGTGCACATGACGAACATTGAGAAAAGGAACTTCACCTCCATGACCGCCTGTGCCGCCAACACCATGGTGGCCGGTCTTGGGGTTCAGTCATACGTCTTGGGTCTTGCTGCTCTGCGCACAATTTTGGAGCGCTAGCGCTCACCTTTCAGATTGCCCAGCGCGCGGCAATGTGATTTCACTATACCTAAAGCAGTCAACTCGCCCGGAGGCGTTTCTCGATCATGGCCACATTGTCCTTCTACGGCGCGGCTGGAACCGTGACCGGATCATCCTCGCTGCTGGAATCCGGCGGGCGGCGCATCCTTATCGACTGCGGGATGTTTCAGGGCAACAAGACGGTTTCGGAGCTGAACGAGAAACCGTTTCCTTACGATCCCTCCACGGTGGATTGCATGGTGCTCACCCATGCCCATATCGACCATTCCGGGCTCATTCCCAAATTGGTCAAACAGGGCTTCAACGGTCCGATCTACACCACAGAGGCCACGGCCGATCTTCTGGATTTCATGCTGATGGACTCTGCGGCCATCCAGGAAGCGGAGACCGAACGCACAAATCGCAGACGCCAGCGCAAGGGTAAAAAGGAGATCGAGCCCGCGTATACGAAGCAAGATGCGGAAACGGCGCTCAAGCTTCTGCAGCCGCGCGAGTATGAGGATCGCTTTGAGATCCTGCCCGACGTCCAGGCGCGGTTGTGGAACGCCGGCCACATGCTCGGCTCATCCTCGGTTGATCTCAAGGTCAGCGAGCCCGGCAGCGATCACCCTTTGCGCATACTGTTCTCCGGTGATATCGGGCCGGAGGAGAAGGCGTTCCATCCCGAACCCGACGCCCCGCAAGGCTATGACTATCTGATTTGCGAGAGCACCTACGGGGACCGCGACCGGGACGATTATACTTTGGAGGGTCGCCGTGCCGCCCTTAAGAAGGAGCTGAATGAGGCGCTCTCGCGGGGCGGCAATGTGGTGATCCCATCCTTTGCGGTGGAGCGCAGCCAGGAGCTGCTGCACGACATTGGTGTTCTGCTGGCCAATGGCGATATTCCGCAAACCACAGTGTTTCTGGACAGCCCCCTGGCCAGCAAGGTCACCAAGGTGTTCATGCAATACACCGACGACATGGCAGATATCGACGTGCCGGCCGCAGAGCTCTTTCGCCATCCCAGCTTCAAGATCACGCAGACGGTGGATGACAGCAAGGCGATCAACAAGATACGTGGCGGCGCGATTATCATCTCCGCCAGCGGCATGTGCACCGCCGGGCGCATCAAACATCATTTGCGCAACAACATCTCCAGGAAGGATGCCACCGTCCTGTTTGTGGGGTATCAGGCGCCCGGCACGTTGGGCTCGATCATCCGCTCTGGAGCTGAGGAAGTGCGCATTCATGGACGCCATGTGAAAGTACGCGCTCAGATCCGCAGCCTTGGC
>JBCDIP010000633.1:0-2220 GCA_038748855.1 Pseudomonadota bacterium | reverse complement strand
GCCTGCCGCAGATCTGCACGGCCTTCGCGGAAACCACCGACGAAACGTTGGGCAAGATGCGCAAGGGCGCCAATGCCAACTTCATCATTTACGAAGCTCCAGGCGTTGGGCTGACCTTGCCGATCTCGCTGCAAGGCTTCACCGCGGCCTATAACGATTTGAAGAAACTGTGAGGTGACAGTGGCCGATCAGAGCTACTTCTTCTCCCACACCGAGCTGGATCCGCGCTCAACTGAACGGGTGATCGGCGAGACTTTGGCGGGGTGCGACGACGGAGAGCTGTTTTTGGAGTTCCGCCGTTCTGAAAGCCTAACGTTTGATGACGGCAAGCTGAAATCGGCGGCGAGCAACACATCGCAAGGCTTTGGTCTGCGCGCCGTATGCGGCGAAGCGACCGGTTATGCCCACTCCTCAGAGTTCTCGCTGGAGGCGCTGGACCGCGCAGCCCAGGCGGTCTCGGCCGTTAAGGCCGGCCATTCCGGCACCTTGAGCGCCGCACCGCCGGGCACCAACCGGATGCTCTATTCGGCCGAAACGCCGCTCGACGACCTCACGTTCGATGGGAAAGTCGCTCTCTTGGAGGCGATCGACAAGTATGCCCGCGACCTGGACGAGGCCGTACGGCAGGTGTCCGTTTCGCTTGGTGGTGAGTGGCAGATTGTGGAGATCATGCGCCCGGATGGGTCCACCATCACCGACCGCAGACCCTTGATCCGGTTCACTGTTTCGATCGTGGCAGCAGACGGTAGCCGGCTTGAGAGCGGCAGCCATAGCCGCGGCGGACGTGCCGGATACTCCAACTATCTTTCAGAGGAAAACTGGACCGAGAGCGTCCAGCAAGCTTTGCGCCAAGCCAAGGTGAACTTGCGCTCAGAGCCCGCCCCGGCTGGCGAGATGGACGTGGTGCTCGGCCCCGGTTGGCCAGGCATTCTGCTGCATGAAGCCGTAGGCCACGGTCTTGAAGGCGATTTCAACCGCAAGAAAACCTCCGCGTTTGCCGGCCTGCTCGGCGAGCGGGTGGCCGCGCCCGGTGTGACGGTGGTGGATGACGGCACCATTGAAGAACGCCGAGGATCGCTCACCGTGGATGATGAGGGCACACCCACGTCCTATACCACGCTGATCGAAGACGGCATCCTGAAGGGCTACATGCAAGACCGCATCAATGCGCGCCTGATGAACGTGGCGCCCACCGGCAACGGCCGGCGCCAGTCCTATGCCCACCAGCCCATGCCCCGCATGACGAACACATACATGCTGGGCGGCGACAAAGAGCCTGAGGAGATCATTTCCTCTGTGAAGAACGGCATGTATGCGGTGTCCTTTGGCGGCGGCTCAGTGGACATCACGTCCGGCAAGTTCGTCTTCAGCTGCACTGAAGCCTACAAAGTGGAAAACGGTAAAATCGGTGCACCTTTGAAAGGGGCCACACTGATCGGCAACGGGCCAGATGCTCTTACACGGGTGTCTCTCATCGGCAACGACATGGCTCTGGACAGCGGCATGGGTACGTGCGGCAAGAACGGCCAGGGCGTGCCTGTGGGTGTGGGGCAACCAACCTTGCGCATTGACCAGGTAACCGTCGGTGGCACCGCGGCCTGACGCGCCTATGAGCTCGCCGAACGACGCGCCGTCCGAAGCCTCCCTGCCGCCTGCCTCAGATCAACCTGCTAAATTCGTTCAAGGCTCCACAATGGGTCATGTGGTGGTGATGACCATGACGGGGGCCTTAGGCCTGATGGCGGTGTTCTTCGTCGACTTGGCGGATATGTATTTCCTCAGCCTTTTGGGCGAGGCGGAAGTGGCTGGGGCCATTGGCTTTGCCGGGGCTGTGGTGTTCATAAACCTCTCGATCGGGATCGGTATTGCGATCACCTCGTCAGCCCTTGTCTCGCGCAGCCTGGGCGGCGGACACCACGAGGCGGCCAAGCAGTATGCTGACAGTACGCTGTTGTTTTCGTTCCTCTTTTCCCTTGTTGTTGCGCTGTGTCTCTGGCTTGGCACCAGCAGTATCTTGCAGCTCCTGGGCGCTGAAGGGGCGGCGCTTGAGAAGGCCGAAGCGTACTTGCGGATCGTCATTCCGTCCTTCCCCGTCCTGTGCATCGGCTTATGTCTGTCAGGCATTTTGCGCGGCATTGGAGATGCCAAGCGTGCCATGTATGTCACCCTGGCCGGCGCCCTCACCAACGCCATTCTCGATCCCATCCTGATCTTCGGCCT
>JBCDIP010000632.1:0-2225 GCA_038748855.1 Pseudomonadota bacterium | reverse complement strand
TTAATATTTGCCCTAGGCGGCGTTGTAGATCACCCGGTTCCGCCCGCCCCGTTTTGCATCATAAAGGGCAAGGTCGGCACGCTTCAGGAGATCATCGGGCTGATCCATGGGATCATCCAGAGCGGAGACCCCAATGGACACGGTCACATCCAGCGGCTCGCAATCACCGCCAGCTTCAAACTGCTGCTTGCTCACCGATTCCCGGATGCGCTCTGCAATGAGCCGGGCTTGGTCGGTGTTGGTATAGGGGAGCACAACGATAAACTCCTCCCCGCCGGTGCGCGAGACTAGATCCAACCCGCGCACTTCGGTCTGCACCCGATGGGCAAACTCTTGCAGCACACGGTCGCCCACATCGTGGCCGAAATTGTCGTTGATGCTCTTGAAGTGATCAATATCGAGCGCAAGGATCGTTAGCGCCTTGCCGCGATTGCCCACCTTCTCCACCAACCCGCTTAGGTGCGTTTCCAGATACCGGCGGTTATGAAGGCCGGTGAGCGGGTCTGTCACCGCCAGCTCGATTGATTCTTGAACGCTCTGGCGCAGCTTCTGAGTGTAACGCCACCGGCGAATCTGGCTCTTCACACGCGCATGCAACTCGTTGCGGTCTACCGGACGCACCAGGTAATCGTTCACGCCCATGTCCAGGCCGCGCATCAGCTTGTCATCCTGATCCGGCTCCACCAGCACCAGCACGGGAATCTGACGCGTGCGCTCAAGAGAGCGGATCTGCGAGCAGAGGCGCAAGCCGTCAAAGTTCTCAAGGTCGAGGCTGACGACAATAAGATCGTAAGGGTTCTCAGCTGCCTCAAACAAGGCGCTCTGCGGGTCTTCCACCGGGGTCACATCATAGATGCCCTGGAGCGATCCGCGGATGCGTTCCACGGACATGTCCAAGTCATCCACCAGAAGAATGCGGCCGGGGTTCTGGATGTATTCCGCTTCAATCTGTTCAGCCAGCCCAGCTGCCTCGCTGGTGTCGGCCCGGGCTCTGAGCTCATCAGTGAGCATCTTCAAACGCAACAGGCTGCGCACGCGGCAGAACAGAGCCACGTCATTCACCGGTTTGGTGAGGAAATCGTCGGCGCCGGCCTCAATGCCGCGCACCCGGTCTTCCGGCGAGTCCAGGGCCGTCACCATCACCACCGGGATGTGGTTGTGCTGCGGGTTGCCCTTGATCCGGCGGCACACTTCAATGCCGTCCATACCGGGCATCATCACATCAAGCAGAACAATGTCGGGCTTTTCAGACTGGATGATTTCCAGCGCGGCCGGGCCGTTCATGGCCGTGACCACTTCGAAATACTCGGCGCGCAGCTTGGCTTCAAGCAGCTTTACGTTCGCCAAAATATCATCGACG
This sequence comes from Pseudomonadota bacterium, assembly GCA_038748855.1. Lineage (GTDB taxonomy): Bacteria > Pseudomonadota > Alphaproteobacteria > Rhizobiales > CAJQND01 > JAAEUE01. The sequence goes on along the minus strand of JBCDIP010000632.1, from coordinate 865 downwards.
ACCAGTACGCGGGCGGTCATGGGCTCAAGCCTCTACCAAGAATCCATCAACGGTCTCAAGGAAGTGGGTCACCGAAATCGGTTTTGAAATATAGGCCTCGCAGCCGCCTTCCCTGATCTTCTCTTCATCGCCCTTCATGGCGAACGCAGTGACCGCAATTACCGGAATCTCCCGCAAGCCTTCATCCTCTTTCAGCCACTTGGTCACTTCCAGGCCGGAGACTTCCGGCAGCTGAATGTCCATCAAGATGAGGTCAGGACGGTGCTCGCGTGCCATGTCGAGGGCAGCCAGGCCGTCATAGGTTTGCAATGTGGAGTAGCCGTGAGCTTCCAGCAGATCATGAAACAGTTTCATGTTCAGCTCGTTGTCTTCAACAATGAGGACCGTTTTCGGCAAGGGCCCACTCCCGCGTATATCTGACGCGTCTTTTGTTACAGGAGACGCATTTCTTGTAGCTTGCGGCGTCCCCCCGAGCGGCGCTCTACACGGCGTCTCGACAGTCTTTACGTCGATTCCGTTTCTTGGTCATCGACGATTAGACCGGTATTTGGTAACGATCTGATTAACCTCGCCCTGTCTTAAGGCTTCAAACCACACAAGAGACCCATCGTGGAGCAAAAATCCGCAGAAATTTTGGCCATTAACGCCCTTGGCTTCCTGGCGTCTGATCCGGAGCGTTTGGGCCGGTTTTTGGCCATTTCGGGTGTGGGGCCAGAAAGCTTGCGCCAGAACGCTTCTGATCCGCAGTTTTTGGCCGGTGTGGTGGACTATCTGCTCAGCGATGAGAGCCTGTTGTTCCTGTTCGCCGAATCACAGGGCATTAATGTTGAAGAAGCCCAGAAAGCCCGGCGCGCCCTGCCCGGCG
>JBCDIP010000631.1:0-2228 GCA_038748855.1 Pseudomonadota bacterium | reverse complement strand
GGGCGGAGCCGGCTATGTTGGTTCCTTGTTGTGCCCGCAACTTCTGGAAGACGGCCACAAGGTGACCGCCTTTGACATTTGCTACTTCGGCGACCACTTCTTGCCGCACGACAATCCCAATTTCAAAATGATCAAGGGTGACATCCGCAACGTTGATCAGCTGCGCGAAGCCTATGAAGGCGCAGATATGGCGATCAATCTTGCGTGCATCTCCAACGATGCAAGCTTTGAATTGGATGAGAACCTGAGCACCACGATCAACCTGGACGCCTTCGAGCCCATGGTGGTTGCCGCCAAAGAGGCCGGCGTGAAGCGCTTCATCTACGCCTCCTCAAGCTCCGTGTACGGCGTGTCAGACGCGCCGGACGTTACTGAGGATCACCCGCTGGTGCCGCTTACCCTCTACAACGAGTATAAGGGCAAGTGCGAGCCGGTGCTGTTCAGCCATATGAGCGATGATTTCGTGTGCTGCGTCATCCGCCCGGCCACCCTGTGCGGCTATGCTCCGCGTCAGCGGCTTGATCTGTCGGTGAACATCCTTACCAACCATGCCATCACAAACGGCAAGATCACCGTGTTCGGCGGCAGCCAATTGCGGCCCAACCTGCATATCCAAGACATGTGCGACCTCTACCGCAAGCTGGTGCACATCGAAGACGAAAAGATTGCTGGCAAGACCTTCAACTGCGGTTTCCAGAACATGTCGATCATGGAGATCGCGCAAATCGTCAAGCGCATCGTGGAAGAGGAAATGCCGGAGAAAGGCGATATCGAGATCGTCACGACCCCGACGGACGACATCCGCTCTTACCACATCAATTCCGACAAGATCCAAAACGAGCTGGGCTTTCAGATCTCCCACTCCATTGAGGACGCGGTTCGCGATCTGTGCGAAGCCTTTAAGGCCGGCAAGCTGCCCGACAGCATGAGCAACGATTGGTACTACAACGTTAAAACTCTGAAGAAGCTCAACGCGGCCTAACGCATCCCCTCGCCTCAACCGGCCAGCCGGCGCATCCACCAGACACCGCGGAGGGCATCTGTACCACACAGATGCCCTTCAGCGCGCTAAGAACGGAGCCTAAGTCATGTCACAGACAAAGACAGTCCTGGTCACCGGCGGCGCCGGCTTCATCGGCTCGCATATGGTCGATGTGCTGCTTGAGCGCGGCATGAGCGTGCGTGTGGTGGACAACCTGGCGGGCGGTCATGAGCGCAATCTGGACCATCACCGCAGCAACCCTGCCCTCAGCTGCGAGTGGACGGACATTCGTGACCTTGCGGCGGACGCGTCCCTCTTCAAGGACGTGAACTACATCATTCATTTTGCCGGCATTGGCGACATTGTTCCGTCCATTGAGCAGCCGATCGAGTACATGTCGGTCAACGTTCAAGGCACGGTGCGGGTGCTGGAAGGCGCCCGCGCGGCGGGTGTGGAGAAGTTCGTCTATGCCGCCTCTTCGTCCTGCTATGGCCTGGCGGACGTTCCGACGCGCGAAGATCATCCGATCAGGCCGCAATACCCTTACGCCCTTTCCAAGTATCAAGGCGAGCAGGCCGCCTTTCATTGGTATCAGGTCTACGGCCTGCCGGTGAACGCCATCCGCATCTTCAATGCCTATGGCACGCGCGTTCGCACAACAGGCGCCTATGGCGCTGTGTTTGGCGTTTTCCTGCGCCAGAAGCTGGCCGGCAAGCCATTTACCGTAGTGGGTGATGGCGAGCAATCGCGAGACTTTCTGTATGCGTCAGACGTGGCAAAGGCGTTCCTTGCCGCTGCCGAAACGCCGTTGTCAGGCGAAATCTGGAACCTCGGCGCGGGCGACCCTCAAACGGTAAACAGTCTGGTGGACTTGATCGGCGGGGAGAAAGTGCATATCCCAAAGCGCCCGGGCGAGCCTGACTGCACCTGGGCCGATATAACCAAGATCCAGCGCGACTTGAACTGGGCCCCCGAAGTTCCCTTCGAAGAAGGCGTTGGGCGCATGTTGGACGATATTGAGGTGTGGAGCGATGCACCGCTGTGGGAGCCGGACAGCATTGCGAAAGCCACCGAGACCTGGTTCCAGTACCTCGGTGAGGACAAGGATAAATGACAGAAAGCCTGACGGCCCGTTTCGGCCACAAGATCAAAACCAAAGAAGAACTGCGCGAGGCCATCGGCCCGCGGCCGCGGGTGCAGAAGGTCATCATGTGCCATGGGGTGTTCGATGTGGTGCACCCGGGGC
>JBCDIP010000630.1:0-2248 GCA_038748855.1 Pseudomonadota bacterium | reverse complement strand
GCGGCGTGAACGGCTATCTGGACGAACTGGAACTGCCCGATGTGGGCCGGTTTGAAGACGATTTCCTGCGCCATATGCGCGACAACCATGCTGATATCCTCAGCACCATCGCTTCTGAGAAAGAGCTTTCCGGCGACACCGAAGGCAAGCTCAAAGATGTGGTTGATGCGTTCGCCAAAGCGTTTGCCTAAGAGCTTGCGTTTGAAGGACAAGAATAAGGGACGCGCTCTAGATGGCCAGCCTTAAGGATCTCCGCAACCGGATTGCCTCGGTGAAGGCAACCCAGAAGATCACCAAAGCCATGCAGATGGTGGCCGCGGCGAAATTGCGCCGGGCCCAAGAGGCTGCCGAGGCTGCGCGCCCCTATTCGGAGCGCATGGCCTCTGTTCTGGCAAACCTCGCCTCTGGTCTTGAAGGCAACGACAATGCCTCGCCGCTTCTGGCGGGCACGGGCAAGGAAGATGTGCATCTTCTGGTGGTCGCCACGGCCGAACGGGGCCTGTGCGGTGGCTTCAACTCTAACATTTCCCGGCTCGCCCGCGATCACGCCCAACAGCTCCTGAGCGAGGGCAAGACGGTCAAGATCCTGTGTGTGGGCAAGAAAGGCTTTGACGTTCTGAAGCGCAGCTATGCCAGCCTCATCATCGATGTGGTGGACCTGCGCGAAGTCAAGCAAGTGGGCTTCAACGACGCCAACGCCATTGGCCAGCGGGTTCTGAAGATGTTTGAAGACGGCGAGTTCGACGTCTGCACCCTCTTCTTCTCGCGCTTCCAGTCGGTGATCAGCCAGGTGCCGACGGCTCTGCCGCTCATTCCGGCCAAGGTTGAGACCGAAGAGGACGCCGAGCCACTGGATCTGCAGGGCGCCGTCTACGACTATGAGCCTGAAGAACAAGAGATTTTGGACACGCTGCTGCCGCGCAACGTTTCGGTCCAGATCTTCCGCGGCCTTTTGGAGAACGCGGCCTCTGAACAAGGCGCCCGCATGAGCGCCATGGACAACGCCACGCGCAACGCGGGCGACATGATCGACAAGCTGACGCTGAGCTACAACCGCCAGCGCCAGGCCCAGATCACGAAGGAACTGATTGAAATTATCTCGGGCGCTGAAGCGCTCTAGTGCAAAACGCACAGTTGTGGTATTAAGGTATCGCCTTTGAAACGATACCGGCAGAATGGAGAGATGAACAAAGAGACGGAACACTTGGTTCTTGAACACCTGCGGCGCATTCGCGACGTCTTGGACGTGATGCAATCTGACATCCAAGACCTCAAGATTCGCATGACTGCAGTGGAAGAAAACGTGGGACAGCTCTTTGTGATGGCGGCCGCCGCAAATAAGCGGATGGACCGGATTGATGAGAGACTTGGACGGATCGAGAAGCGTCTCGATCTTGTGGAAGCTTAGAACGAATGGATTGGACGCGAAGCGTCCACCGGTATCGAAGAGAAGGTAAAAGCAATGGCGACAAAACCTGCTGCTAAGAAGGCCCCTGCCAAAAAGGCACCGGCCAAGAAAGCTCCTGCGGCGAAAGCTTCGGATGGAACAACCGGCCGTGTGCGCCAGGTGATGGGCGCCGTGGTGGACGTGCAGTTCGATGATCACCTGCCGGCCATCTTGAACTCGCTGGAAACCGAAAACCGCGGCAACCGGCTGGTTCTGGAAGTGGCGCAGCACTTGGGCGAGAACACCGTGCGCACCATCGCCATGGACTCAACCGAAGGTCTGGTTCGTGGTCAGGAAGTGCGCGACACCGGCGATAGCATCGCGGTTCCCGTGGGCGACGGCACGCTCGGCCGTATCATCAACGTGGTTGGTGAGCCAGTGGACGAAGCCGGTCCGATGAAAACCACCGCAACCCGCGGTATTCACCAGCCGGCTCCCGAATATATCGAGCAGTCCACCGAAGCTGAAATCCTGGTGACCGGCATTAAGGTTGTGGACCTTCTGGCCCCATACGCCAAGGGCGGTAAGATTGGCCTGTTCGGCGGCGCCGGCGTGGGCAAGACCGTTCTCATCATGGAGCTGATCAACAACATCGCTAAAGCGCACGGTGGGTACTCGGTGTTTGCCGGTGTGGGTGAGCGTACTCGTGAGGGTAACGACCTTTACTGGGAAATGATCGAATCCGGCGTGAACAAAGAAGGCGGCGGCGAAGGCTCCAAATGTGCTCTGGTGTACGGCCAGATGAACGAGCCTCCCGGAGCCCGTGCGCGCGTTGGCCTGTCTGGCCTGACCGTTGCTGAG
>JBCDIP010000629.1:0-2260 GCA_038748855.1 Pseudomonadota bacterium | reverse complement strand
CCTATTACAACACCTTCTTCAAGACCACGACCATACCGGCGGTGCAGCTGGCTGAAAAAGTGGCGAGCCTTTTGCCGGAGCGCTTCAACAAGGTGTTCTTTGTGAACTCCGGCTCAGAAGCCAATGACACGATTGTGCGCTTGGTGCGCCATTACTGGGAGCTGAGAGGCCAGCCGGATCGCAAAGTCATCATCGCCCGTAACAACGCCTATCATGGCTCCACCATGGCATCAGCGTCTCTTGGCGGAATGCAGCATATGCACGCCCAAGGCGGCTTGCCCTTGCCCGGTATCGTCCATGTGCAGCAGCCCTATTGGTTTGCTGAGGGCGGGGACATGAGCCCTGAAGAGTTCGGCTTGAAGGCGGCCCAGGCCGTTGAAGACAGGATCAAGGAAATGGGCGCCGATAAAGTGGCGGCCGTGATTGGCGAGCCGATCCAAGGTGCTGGCGGGGTGATCATTCCACCGGCCACCTATTGGCCGGAAGTTCAGCGCATCTGCAAAGAGTATGGCGTGCTGCTGATCGCCGATGAAGTGATTTGCGGCTTTGGCCGCACGGGCAAACTGTTCGGTTTTGAGAGCTTAGGGATGGAGCCAGACATCGTGCCCATGGCGAAGGGGCTGTCGTCCGGCTATGCGCCTATTGGCGCGGTGGCGGTGGCTGACCACATCATGGAGGTCATCGACGCTGCGGGCAGCGAGTTCGCCCACGGCTTTACTTATTCGGGCCATCCCATGGCCTGTGCCGTGGCGCTTGAGAACATCCGCATCCTGGAAGAGGAGAAGCTCGTGGAGCGGGTTGCCGATCTGGCGCCCTACTTTGCGGAGAAGCTGGGCAGCCTTGCCGACCATCCAGTGGTGGGCGAAGCGCGGAGCTTTGGTCTTCTTGGAGCGATTGAGATCGTGAAGAACAAGCAGACCCGCGAACGCTTTGCCGAAGAGGGCAGGGCCGGCGGCATTTGCCGCGATGCGTGTCTGGCCAACGATCTCATCATGCGCGCCTGCCGGGACACCATGGTGCTGTCGCCGCCGTTCGTGATCACGCGCGAGGAGATCGATCTCCTGGTGGAGCGGGCACGGATTGCGCTGGATGCGGTCCATGACGCCCTGAAGGGGGAGATGGACTGAACTCCGCTGCCTACAGCGCGTTCTCAATAGACGAGTTCCGTGCCCGCTTTCAGCGGGCGCGGGCCTTGCTCCGCGATGAGGGCTATGCGGCCTGTGTGATGATGGCGCCGGAGCATCTCTACTACTTCGGCGGCTATGACAGCTGGGTCGGCGTGAACAGTCCCCAAGCGCTGATCTTTACCGGCGGCGATGATGCGCCGGTGCTGCTCCTGCGCGATGTGGATTTGTCTTTGGCGCTGGAGACCACCTGGGTTGAGGATGTACGCACCTATTCCTTGGTGCTTGAGGATTTTCCGAGCCGGGTTGCTGAGGTTCTCAGAGAGAAGGGCGTAGCTGGCGGCCTGCTTGCGGTTGAGGCTCAGTCCTATGCTGTGCCGCATGCGCTCGGCGAAGCGCTTGGGGCCGCGTTTCATCCGGCCGAGATGGTGGATGCAACCCGGCAACTTGGGCTCTTACGGCTGATCAAGTCTCCTGCCGAGATGGCGTTTCTGGAGAGAGCTGCGCGGTATGCTGAAGCGGGGCTGGACGCGCTGCGTGGTGCGCTCACAGACGCAATCAGCGAGATTGCTCTGGCTGCGGAGGTGGAGGCCGCCATGCGCCGGGCGGGAAGCGATTATCCGGCCATTCCAACCGAGCTATCCTCCGGAGAGCGCTCAGCAGGCGGGCATGCGACGCCGCGTGGACGCACAATTGGGCCTGGTGACGCGCTGCATGCGGAGTTTGCCGGGGTGCATGAGCGCTACCATGCGACGGCCATTCAAACGCTCTCACTGGGCTCACCTGCGCCTGAAGTACGCGAGCTGTATGACTTGGCGCTGGCCTCATTGCGCGCCGGCATGGCCTCCATTGTGCCTGGTGTATGTGTCTCTGCGGTGGAAGAGGCCTCCTTGGTGCCCCTGCGCGCGCAAGGCTTGGAGCATGCTGCGCAGATGCGGTTCGGCTACGGGATCGGCATCGCCTATCCCCCAATCTGGCTGGAGGCGCTCCAGATTGCGCGCGGTTTTGAGGAGAGACTTGAGCCCGGCATGGTGTTCGTCCTGCACTCTTGCCTGCAGCTGCCGGGCGAGGGGTTGGGCGTGATCCAGGGTGGAACCTATGCGTTGGAGGAGGGCGGCTTGCGCCTGCTGGCCGGG
>JBCDIP010000628.1:0-2263 GCA_038748855.1 Pseudomonadota bacterium | reverse complement strand
GTGCTCTTCCGATCTGGTCCGACGGGTCAAAGCGACCGTATCCGTTACCATATCGTAAACCTTAGCAGGATGGAAAAAGGGGTACGACCCGTGCTTTCACTTGAAACGATAGAAGCTCCACGTCCGGCGCAGATCACGCCGGAACAATGCGAACATCTGAAGTTTGAGGCCAATGAAATTGCGGCTTGGCTCGTAACCGATGCGCGCAACATGGCCGGCACCACGGAAATGTTCAGCGCGTTTTGCGAGCGCATCCAAGATGCAGGTGTGCCTTTGGACAGGGCATCTCTGGCGATCGAAACCCGCCATGCCGAGCAATCAGGCTTGGGCTGGTTCTGGGAAGCCGGCAACGGCACCGATCTGAAAACCTTCCCCTATGGCGCCATGCGCGACGAGGTGTACCTGCGCAGCCCGTTTGCCTGGGTGCACCAGACCGGCCAGTGGCTGCATATCGACATCTGCAAGACCCCTGCTGACCGGTTCGGCATCATCCCAGAACTGAAAGCAGATGGTTTCACCGACTATATCTGCGCGCCCATGCCCTTTGAATCGACCTTGAAGAACGGCATGTCCTTTGCCACGCGCGGCCCGGGCGGCTTTGCCCCTCAGCATGTGGCTTTGCTGAAGCGTGTGATGCCCACCTTCAAGCTGGTGGCGGAGGTCATGGCGTTGAGCTTCCGCGTCAGAACCGTGCTTAAGACCTACGTGGGCGAAGAGCCCCAGAACCGCATTCTTGCCGGCGATATTCACCGTGGTGAGGTTGGCCGTATCCGCTCTGCCGTCATGTTCATCGACATGCGGAACTTCACCCAGCTCTCGATGAACATGAGCGCCCCTGAATTGGCGGAGTTTCTTAACCGCTACTACGATTGTCTCGTGCCCTCCATCGAAGCACACGGCGGTGAGGTGTTGAAGTTCGTGGGTGACGGCGTGCTAGCCGTCTTCCGCACCGCCGGCAATGGCGCAGCCCAAGCGTGCCTCCGGGCGCTGGAGGCCGCGCGCGATGTGATGGACGCGGTGAACCGGGAGCGCAACAGCGGCCCCGGGCCGAAATTCTCCATCAAGGTGGCCCTGCATTTCGGCAAGGTGGCCTATGGCAATGTGGGCTCCGGCCAACGGCTCGACTTTACGGCCATCGGGCGGGATGTGAATATCGCCAGCCGGCTGTCCACGCTGTGTGGCAAGCTGGAGCGCACGCTTCTAGTGTCCGGTGACTTCCGCGACCGCATCAACAATATCGTGGAGTTCATTCCGGCAGGCACGCACTACCTGAGAGGTGTGCCCAGCAAGCAGCTGGTGTACGAGCCTGCCGAATAAAGAGAAGAGCCTTTAGAAGGCGGCGTTAAGCCGCCTTTTGGGTCATCAGACCGCGGTTGATCAGCGATTCTGCAATCTGAACGGTGTTGAGAGCTGCGCCTTTGCGCAGGTTGTCCGACACCACCCAAATGTTGAGACCGTTCTCAATGGTGATGTCTTCGCGGATGCGGCTGATAAAGGTTGCGAACTCGCCGACGCTCTCAACCGGGGTGACATAGCCCCCATCCTCGCGCTTATCGACCACCAGGCACCCGGCAGCCTCGCGCAGCACATCGCGCGCCTCGTCGGCTGTGACCGACTTGTCGAACTCCAGATTGATCGCCTCGGAGTGCCCCACAAAGACCGGCACACGCACGCAAGTGGCCGTAACCTTGATTTTCGGATCCAGGATCTTCTTGGTTTCGGCCACCATCTTCCATTCTTCCTTGGTGGAGCCGTCTTCCATGAACACATCGATATGAGGGATCACGTTGAAGGCGATTTGCTTGGTGAACTTTTCAGGTTCCGGCGCATCGGTGACGAAGATGCCCTTGGTCTGGCCCCACAGCTCCTCCATGGCGTCCTTGCCGGCGCCGGAGACGGATTGGTAGGTGGAGACCACAACCCGCTTGATGTTGAAGACGTCATGCAGGGGTTTGAGCGCCACGACCATCTGAATGGTGGAACAGTTCGGGTTGGCAATGATGTTCTTGCGGGTGTTCTTGGCCATGTAGCCTTCCAGCACATGGGCGTTCACTTCCGGCACCACCAGGGGCACGTCCTGGTCATAGCGCCAGCACGAAGAGTTATCGATCACCACGCAGCCCTGGGCACCGATGCGCGGCGACCACTCCTTGGAGATGGCCGAGCCGGCCGACATCAAACAGAAATCGGTGTCGGAGAAATCGTAAGATTCCAAGGTCTTGCAGGTCAGCGTCTCATCGCCAAAGCTCACCTCAGTGCCCTG
>JBCDIP010000627.1:0-2289 GCA_038748855.1 Pseudomonadota bacterium | reverse complement strand
AGGTACGCTCCTTGGCAGATGTTCCTTCGTTTAATTTAGCGTAGTGATTCTGCATTGGCATCCTTTTCGTCTAATGTGTGCTATTACGTTTTGCAGAATTTCTGGTTCTCGTGTTCCCGGCCCACTTGGAAGACCGCGCCTGGCGCATCTCCCTCTTCGGCGATGAGGTGGAGGGCATTACGGAGTTTGACCCCCTCACCGGCCAGAAGACCGACCAACTGCAATCTGTAAAGTTCTACGCCAACTCTCACTATGTCACGCCCAAACCGACCCTTCAGCAGGCGGTCAAGCAGATCAAGCACGAGCTGGGCATCCGCCTGGACGAGTTCAATGCGGCCGGGCGCTTGCTGGAAGCCCAGCGGCTGGAGCAGCGCTGCACGTTTGATATGGAAATGATCATGGCCACCGGGTCATGCGCCGGCATTGAGAACTATTCGCGCTACCTCACCGGCCGCCAGCCGGGCGAGCCGCCGCCCACCTTGTTTGAGTATCTGCCGGACAATGCCCTGGTGTTCTTGGATGAAAGCCACGTGACCGTGCCCCAACTGGGCGCCATGTTCCGGGGTGACTTCAACCGCAAGGCAACGCTCGCCGAATATGGCTTCCGCCTGCCGTCGTGCATCGACAACCGGCCCTTGCGCTTTGAGGAGTGGGACGCCATGCGCCCCTCCACGGTCTATGTGTCGGCAACGCCCGGCAATTGGGAGATGGAGCGCACCGGCGGGGTCTTTGCCGAACAGGTGATCCGCCCGACAGGCCTCACCGACCCGCCGGTGGAAATCCGCCCGGTGTCCACCCAGGTGGACGATCTGATTGCCGAGTGCCACGAGGTGGCCAAGCAGGGCTCCCGGGTTCTGGTCACCACCTTGACCAAGCGCATGGCCGAAGATCTGACCGAATATATGCATGAGCAGGGCATCCGGGTGCGCTACATGCATTCGGACATTGATACCCTTGAGCGCATTGAGATCATCCGCGATCTGCGGCTGGGCGCGTTTGATGTGCTGGTGGGCATCAACCTGTTGCGCGAGGGTTTGGATATTCCCGAGTGTGCTTTGGTGGCCATTCTGGATGCCGATAAGGAAGGCTTCCTGCGCTCAGAGACCTCGCTGATCCAGACCATCGGCCGGGCCGCGCGGAATGTGGACGGCCGGGTGATCCTTTATGCAGACCAGATCACTGGCTCCATGGAGCGGGCCCTCGGAGAGACCGACCGGCGCCGGGACAAGCAGCTGGCCTATAATGAAGAGAACAACATCACGCCGGAGAGCGTGCGTGCCAATATCGCCGACATTCTGGACAGTGTGTACGAGGGCGATCACGTGCGCGTGGACACCGGGCTCACCAAAGATGGCGATGGCCCGCTGATCGGGCACAATCTGGAAACGGTTCTGGAAGATCTTGAAAAACGCATGCGCGATGCGGCTGCCGATCTGGAGTTTGAGGAGGCGGCACGCCTGCGCGATGAGATCAAGCGGTTGCGCGAGACCGAGCTTGCGGTGATGGATGATCCCATGGCGCGTCAGTCGGCCATTGAGGAGAAGGCGGGCAAACATGGCGGCGGCGGAAAGGCCGGCGCCCCCAGCCGCTCCCGGCCCCACAAGCCGGATTTGGACGAGATGACCGTCGGCCGCACGGAAAAACCGGCCCCACGCAGCAAAGGCGGCAAACCAGGCTCGCGGACATTTAAGACGAACCGGACGTAGGACAGTTTCCCCTCCCGTTATCCCCACTGGATGCCCGCCTGCGCGGGCATGACGGAGAGAAGCGCGTCCTTGCGAAAGCGAGGACCTTCTTAGCCAAGGGAAAGGGGAGAGCTATGGGCCCTCGCGTGCGCAAGGGCGCAGGTGTTGGATCTCTCGCGTTTTCTGCTCTTCTCGTCATGCCCGCGCAGGCGGGCATCCAGCTCTCAAACCCGCGAAGAAGATCCCCGCTTTCGTGGGAATGACAAGTGAGGCAATCTGGCAAGCATCTGCAACGTGGAGCACACCATTATGAACACAGCCTCAGCAAAACCAACCTTCGGCCAATTCCTGCCGAAATGGTTCTGGATCATCATCGCCCTGCAGATTGTCATCGTCTCCTTCTTCGCGCTGTCCACGCTGTTCAATCCACCGCCGGATTTCAATTACACCACAATGGCCTACATCACGCGGAACCTCACCGCCGTGCTCGCGATTATCTTGGCCGTTTGGCTCCGCAGCCGCGAAGCTCTGTTCGCGGCTTTAGCGGCGCGCTGTGTGACAGACATGGTGGATGCCACCACCGTGTTCACGATGAATGCCGAGT
>JBCDIP010000626.1:0-2292 GCA_038748855.1 Pseudomonadota bacterium | reverse complement strand
TTCCACTGCGGATCGCTGGGGGGGAAATGCTTGCCAATATCCCCCTCGGCCAGCGCGCCCAAAATCGCGTCCGTGAGTGCGTGCATCCCCACATCTGCATCCGAATGGCCTTTCAGCTTCTTCGCGTGCGCGATCTCAACGCCGCAAAGGATCACTGCATCGCCCTCTTCGAACGCGTGCACATCATAGCCTTGGCCCACGCGGATGTCGGTGAGCGGGGAGGAGGAGCTTGAGGTCATCCAGGCTCTGGCCTCTTCAATATCTTTCTCGGTCGTCAGTTTCCGGTTCTCAGGCGCCCCGTCAACCATCGTGATGGTGAGGCCCGCCCACTCGCCGATGGAGGCATCGTCGGTGAACTCATGATTTGCCTCAGCCGCGGCGGCCTCATGGGCTGTGCAGATCTGCTCATAGCGAAAACCCTGCGGTGTCTGGGCGGCGCGCAGGGTAGACCGGTCCAGCGTGTCCACCACCTTGGCCCCGTCGGCGCGCTTAATGGTGTCCACCACGGGCAGAACGGGCAGGGCACCGTCGGCCTCATCCAGCGCTGTCAGAGTGTCGCTGATGATGCGATCAGAGACGAAGGGTCTCGCCGCATCATGTATTAAGACCCGGTCAGGGGCTTGGGGCCCCAAAGCCTTCAGCCCAGCCATAACGGAGGCCTGGCGGGTGGCCCCTCCTGTGACGGGTGAGAGACAGTCAATTCCCCCGCACGTCTCGTGAAAGAGGGCCTCATGGCCATCGCCGATCACCGGCTGCACCAAATCTACCAGCGGATGGTCTGCAAAGGCTGCCAGGGTGTAAGCCATCACGGCGCGCTCACCCACGTGCTGATATTGCTTGGGGCGCTCGCCGCCGGCTCTCAGGCCAGATCCGCCCGCTACAATGATCGCGGCTGTGGTCATGCCGAATTACACCTGATTCAAAATCTGAAGCCGATGGGCTAAGTCCAACCGTTCTCGCCCAAAAGCTCTTGTGGCTGGAAGCGCTTCTTGTAATCCATCTTCTCAGACCCGCGCACCCAATAGCCCAGATAGAGATAGGGCAGGCCGCGCTTGTGGGTGCGCTCGATATGGTCCAGCACCATAAAGGTTCCAAGGCTCCGGTCCGCTTCGCGCGGATTAAAGAAGCTGTAGATCATCGAGAGCCCATCGCTCAACACATCGCACAAAGCCGCCCCAATCAGCTCGCCCTCGCGCGAATCAGGTCCCGCCAGTGTTGGCTCCGCTTTCCTGCGATATTCCACAATGCGGGTTTCCACGAAGCTGTCTTCCACCATGGAGGCAAAATCCAGCACCGTCATGTCGGCCATTCCGCCCTCAGCGTGGCGCTCATCGATATAGTCGCGGAACAGAGAGTAGAGCTCAGGGTTTGCCTTGGCCGGTTTGATCTTGCTGGTGATGTCCTTATTCTTCGCGAGGATCCGCTTGAACGAGCGTCCAGGCGTGAACTGGTCCACCAACACCCTGACAGAAACACAGGCGTTACAGGCCTCACAGGCCGGCTTGTAGGCAATATTCTGGCTCCGCCTGAAGCCGCCATGGGTGAGCTGGTCGTTCAGAAAGTTGGCATCGTTGCCGATCAGATGTGTGAATATCTTGCGCTCATGCTGGCCCGGCAAATAGGGACACGGGCCCGGAGGCGTCAGATAAAACTGCGGAAGATGACGCTGCTCAATGCTCAATTCACTTATCTCCGTTGCGGCAGAGTTCGATCAAATGAGCGCATACCATATCCGCTCACCGGTTCGATCTAAAGCCCATAATACCATGGGGCGAAAATCGAATAGCATATCCACAACAAGACAATTAGTGGCGCGCCCGTGCGGGTATAGTCCAGGTACTTATAGCGCCCAGGCCCCATCACCAAAAGGTTGGTCTGATAGCCCATTGGTGTGGCGAACGAGCAGTTGGCCGCAAAGATCACCGCAAAGATAAACGGCTTTGCATCCACCCCCAGCTCCAGCGCCGTGCTTGCGGCAATGGGGGTGAAGAGCAGGGCCGTTGCGTTGTTGGAGAGGAAGTTCGTCATCACGGCGATCAGCAAGAAAAGCGCCGACAAAACCAGGGCAGGGTGGCCGCCCCCCACTGTGGTGATCACCGCATGGGCGATCATCTGGCCCGTGCCCGTTTTCTCCAGCGCCAGGGCCATGGCGATGGCTGCTCCGATGAGCAGGAAGATGCGCCGGTCCACGGCCCGGGCCGCCTGGCGCATGTTGAGGCACCCGGCCGGGATCATGGCCGCGGCCCCGGCCAGGGCGGCGATGACGATGGGCATCAATCCGGTGGCTGCCAG
>JBCDIP010000625.1:0-2298 GCA_038748855.1 Pseudomonadota bacterium | reverse complement strand
GCGCCCAAGATCAGCAGCGTTGCCGGAACGAGTGCCAAAAACCAGATGATAAACGTTGTTGCGTCAAACCATTGAGCCGCACGCTGTTGCGCGATCTGCTGTCTAAACGCGGGAATTGTCTGAATCTGTGCCGTCATGGGTGCCGCCTCTGATTAGGAGCACGCCCGGAACTTCAGGATTTTGGCCTCATCCGGTCAGCCTGGCGCGCATCTCTGCCTTATAGGCGCTGAGAGAAGCAACACTCGTGCCAACCGGAGAGGTTAACGGGTCAATTAACCTCAAAAAGCCCTGCTGCGCCTTGGCCGCCGCCAATGCACATGGTCACCACAACGCGCTTGGCGCCGCGGCGTTTACCTTCCAGCAGCGCGTGGCCCACAAGGCGTGCGCCGGTCATGCCGTAGGGGTGGCCGATGGCGATCGAGCCGCCGTTAACGTTGAGCTTGTCGTTGGGGATGCCGAGCTTATCGCGGCAGTAGAGCACCTGCACTGCGAACGCTTCGTTCAGCTCCCATAGGTCGATATCGTCGACGCTCAGCCCGTGCTGCTTGAGCAGTTTCGGCACGGCGAAGACCGGGCCAATGCCCATTTCATCAGGCTCGCAGCCGGCCACCGCAAAGCCGCGGAACGTGCCCAGTGGCTCCAAGCCCTTTTGCTCGGCCATTTTGCTCTCCATCACCACGCAAGCCGAAGCGCCGTCAGAGAGCTGGGAAGCGTTGCCCGCCGTAATGAAGTGGTCTGGCCCTTGAACCGGCTGAAGATTGGCCAAACCGTCCATATTGGTTTCCGGCCGGTTGCCTTCATCCTTCATCAAAGTGACCGTTTCCAGAAGCTCATCCCCGGTCTCTTTGTTGACGATCTTCTTCACCGTTTCCAAGGGCACGATCTCATCATCGAACAGGCCTGCTTGTTGGGCGGCGGCGCAGCGTTGCTGGCTTTGCAGTCCATACTCGTCCTGAACCTCACGGGAGATGTTGTAGCGCTTGGCCACTGTGTCGGCGGTGCCGATCATGGGCATGTAAAGCTCACCTTTGTGCTCCAGGATCCACTCTTCTTGGAACTCCAGATTGCGGTTGGGCTGGGTGAGGGTCACATGTTCAATGCCGCCGGCCAGGCAGATATCTGCACCATCCACCATGATGTGGTGCGCGGCCGAAGCCACCGCCTGAAGCCCGGATGCGCAATAACGCGAGACCACGAACCCGCCGGCCGTGACCGGAACGCCGGCCTTAATCGCCGAGGCGCGGGCTATGTTGGAGCCGGTGACCCCTTCATGCAAGCCGCAGCCGTAGATCACATCATCGATCTCACCTGGATCAATGCCCGCCCGCTCCACGGCGTGTTTGGCCGCGTGGGCCCCGAGGGTGACCGCATGAGTGTTATTGAACGCACCCCGGAAAGCCTTGGCGATGGGGGTGCGGGCGGTGGATACGACGACGGCTTCACGCATGTTTGGTCTCTTTCGGTTAGATCAAGTCTCAGCCTTCAGAAAGGCTGGCAAAGGTTTTGTTTTCATTGGCCAGTTGGCGCAGCAAGGGGGCCGGTTCCCAGAAATCATGCTGGGCGTTGAACTCTTCAACGCGGGCTAAGATCTTGCCAGCGCCCAGTTTATCGGCCCAGTGCATCGGTCCGCCGCGGTGGCGCGGATAGCCGTAGCCGTTGACCCAGGCCACATCTATGTCGCTGGCCCGCTGGGCGATGCCTTCGGCCAAGACCCGCGCCCCTTCGTTCACCACGGTGTAGAAGCAGCGCTCGATAATCTCTTGGTCGGAGATCTCGCGGCGCTCTATGTTTGACGCCTGTGCTTCTGCGGCAATGATCTCGTCCACGTCCGGGTTTGGTGAGGGACGGCGGGTTTCAGGGTCGTACACGTAATAGCCGCGGCCGGTCTTTTGGCCGAACCAACCGTTCTCGCAGAGCCGATCGGAAATGGCTGAATAGCGGATGTTAGGATCGCGGGTGCTGGCGGCCGCTTTACGCTTGGCCCAGCTGATATCAAGGCCGGCAAGGTCGGCGACCGCGAGCGGGCCCATGGCCATGCCGAAGGTGGTGAGTGCGCCGTCGACTTGCGAGGGTGTTGCCCCCTCTTCCAGCAGAAACTGCGCCTCGCGCATGTAGCCCTCAAGCGTGCGATTGGCGATGAAGCCGTGGCAGACGCCCGCCACTACGCTGATCTTGCTCAACTTCTTGCCGATGGCCAGAGCCGCTTGCAGCACCGCTGGATCGGTCTTATCGGCGCGGACAACTTCAAGCAGCTTCATGATGTTGGCCGGGCTGAAGAAGTGCATGCCGAGCACATCG
>JBCDIP010000624.1:0-2298 GCA_038748855.1 Pseudomonadota bacterium | reverse complement strand
CGGACGGGACTTGGGCTGCGTGATTCAGCTGGCTTTGAGCCATTCTTGGAGGCCAAGGGTCCCGATCTGCCCAACCGGGTTGCGGTCTACACCAGCGCTGCCCCCAGCAGTGCCTATCCCCGTCTGGCGCCCATGACCACGGCCCAGACCTTTGCGCGGAACTTCAAACTGTTTTTGGGGCGCAAGGAGCGCACGGTTTCAGAGTTTCTGAAGAAGGTTGCCATCTCCGTATTCTACGATAGCGCAGGCCAGCAGTTTCCCAAGGTGACCGGCGCGTTGAGCGCGCCCTACCTGATGGTGCGCAAGAACGAAGTTTCTGACATTACCGCCTGGCTGGAATTGCAGGCGAAACCCAAGGCAGAGGGCTTTAAGGCGTTTATTCAGCGGTTTCCCAACAGCATCTATATCCCATTCGCCCGGCAGAAGCTGGACGAGCTGCGTGCCCAATGATGCCCCTCAGCGCGCCCACAGTTTATGGGCCATGATGCCCACGCGCTCCTCGATCGCTTCGCAAGCCTCCAAGATGAGATCTTCGCGGAACCGCTGTCCGACAATCTGCACGCCGACAGGTAAGCCGTCATTATAGTTTGCAGGGATGTTGCCGGCGGGCAGCCCCATAAAGTTCATCGAGTAACTGTAGAACGCGGTGCCGAGCACCTCGCGTACGCCCTCCTCGCCTTCCGTGTCGCGGTTCCAGCTGAAGGTCGGCGTCAGCATGAATGGGGTGAGCACCAACGGGTACCGGCTTAAGAGCACAGTCCACTCGCGCACGAAGCGAGCTCGGTCTGCCATCACCTTGAGCAGCTCATCTCCGGCAAATGGCGGGAACATCTCAAAGTATGTGTCGAAGATCCGGTTGATGTCCGCACTGCCGTGCTTGCGGATATCGGCCTCGAAGAACACCTTCACTTCTCCCATCAGAGCCCTGAACCCGGCCTCGCCGCATGCTTTCACGTCAGGTGTTGCGATCTCCTCCACCTCATATCCTGCATCGGTCAAGCTCTCTCTGGCGGTCTCCAGCGCCTGGCCGACGGCCGGATGCAAATCGTGACCGTATGTCTCGGAGGTGAAACCAACCTTAGGCCGGCTACCCAAGTCAGGGCCGTTGAACGACGCGGGCACCATCCAGGGATCATGCGGGTCGTAGGAGATAAGCGCTTCCATGCCCAGCTTCACATCGCGCACCTCGCGCGCAATAACGCCTTGAACAGACATGATCTGCGCCAATGGCCCGCGTTCTGCCGGAGCAGACGGGTTATAAGCCGGCACCCGCCCAAGCCCGGGCTTCACGGTGGCCGCGCCACACGCATAAGCCGGGAACCGCAAGGAACCGCCAATGTCATTGCCATGAGCAATGGGACCATAGCCCATCATCACGCCGGCCGCCGCGCCGCCGGAGGACCCACCCGCCGTGGCCCAATCATTCCAGGGGCTGAAGGTGCGGCCATGCAGCTCGTTCACCGTCGTAGCACGAAACGAAAACTCTGGTGTGTTGGTGCGGCCGATTGGAATGGCGCCCGCCTTGCGGAAATTGTTCACCACTGGCGAATCTCCCGGCGCCAGAGCTTTGGCCAAGGCGGCAACGCCGTTCGGCGTGGTGTGGCCTTTTTGATCTATGTTCTCTTTAATCGTGACCGGCACTCCAGCCAGGGTGTGCGTGTCCGCAATGCCGGCTTTGTCTTGAGCATGGGCCGTTTCAACAGCCTCATCGCCCAAGTCCTCGACAACAGCATTGAGCTCACCATTGGTTGCGCGCATGCGGTCAACCGCAGCTTGGGTGACATCGGCGCAGGTTACCGCACCCGCGGTGACGGCCTGCGAAACATCGCATGCGCTCCATTGCCAGAGGGGACGGTCATTATTCTCAAAGCCAGACATGGGGAGAGCCTCGGTTCTCGTGTGTGTGTTGCGCCGACCTTATCTGCCGTCTTCGCTTCGTCCAACTGTTTCCTCGAAGCACCAACCGGTGTATACGTAGTCGCCTGAGGTCCTGGCGATCGCAGTTTGGGCGGCTGTATCGTGAAACAGATAAGAGTGCAGTCCAATGGTGGTTTTGCGTAACTTTCTCCCAATCTTCCTGGCGGTTTTGATCATCGCCGCTCTTCCCTATCCATCCGCCAAAGCCGCGGACCGCATTGGCAGTGCGGAGAAAGTCGTCAATCTGGTCACAGGCCGGATCGGCAAAGCACGGGAAGTGCGCCTTGCGGTGGGAAGGTCTGTGCATCGCGGAGAGCAGATCAAATCCCAGCCGGAAAGTTCCGCTGAGTTCGTGTTTAACGATCAGACCCGGCTGGCGGT
>JBCDIP010000623.1:0-2305 GCA_038748855.1 Pseudomonadota bacterium | reverse complement strand
TGCTCTGCCACCTGGCTTTGGTTGAACACGATGTGGGCTTCAGGATCGATGCCGGACGCGATAAAGGCTGCGGTTACTTCACGGATGGAGCGGCTCAGCTCTGCTGGATCCTGCCACAGGGTTATGGCGTGCATATCCACCACACAGTAAATGCACTCGTAAGAGTTCTGCATTTCGACAAACCGGGTGATGGCCCCGAGATAGTTGCCCAGGGTCAGGTTTCCGGTGGGTTGCACGCCGGAAAAGACGCGCTCTTTTAGCTCAATCATGGCATGGCTCCGTAACAGCGTGCGCTATATGGCTGATTGGCCGTAACTTGCCAAGGGTTTAGGCGCGTTTGAAGCTGGCTTTCAGCTCGCTGAGCCGGGCTGCGCCGCTCACATGGCAGATGGCGAAATAGATCCCAGCCCCAAACCCGATCAGACCAATGAGGGCGGCCAGCCGCACGAAAATGTTGAGGTCGGATTCAAAGACCAGCAACCCCCAGGTCATGGCGAACATGAGGGCGGCTCCCATCACCACTGCGCCAAACAACTGCCAAGGCAGGCGGCGAACCAGCCGCCGGTCTGCCCGGTAGTGGCCCCTATGCGCAAGCGTTGCGCCCAGAAGAATGGCGTTCACCCAACCGGCCGCCGTGGTGGCGAGCGCAATGCCCGTCTGGGCATAATGAGGAAACAGCAACAGGCTGCCGCCCACGTTGACCACCACGCTAATGGCGGCATAGATCATCGGCGTTCGCGTGTCCTCCCGGGCAAAGAACCCGGGCGAGAACACCTTGATCATCACAAAGGCGGGCAGACCCATGGCAAATGCGATGAGGGCCGAGGCCGTGGCGGCCGTGTCATCGCTGGTGAACTGGCCACGTTCAAACAGGACCTGCACCACCGGAATGGGCAGTGCCATAAGCCCCACCGCCGCGGGCACTGTGAGCAGCATGGAAAGCTCCAGCGCCCGGTTCTGACTGTTGTGCACGCCGTCCAAGTCCTTGGCTTTCAAGCGGCGGGAGATGTCCGGCAACAGGGCAACGCCGATGGCAATGCCAACCACGCCGAGCGGCAGCTGATAGATCCGGTCGGCATACTGCAGGGTGGCAATGGCGCCCGCCTTTTGGCTGGCGATGATCTGGCCGATCAACAGGTTGATCTGGGTGATGCCGCCCGCCATGGCCGCCGGCACGGCCAGAATAAGCAGACGTTTCACGTTGGGGGTAAGGCGCGGGCGCACGAAGCCGATGGAAAAGTCGGTGCGCTCCACCGCGACGCACAACAAGATTAGCTGAAGCACCCCTGATGCGCACACGCCCCAGCTCATCAAGGTGCCGATTTGCGTTTGGCTCACAAGCCCGAACACCCAGGCGCCTGCAAGGGTGCTGATCAGGACGATGTTCAAGATAACCGGTGCAAAAGCCGCCGCCGCAAAGCGCCCAAACGAGTTGAGCACGCCAGACAGCATGGCCACCAGCGACATGCACATCAGGTAAGGGAACATCACCCGGGTCAGCAGAACAGTCAGGTCAAACTTCTCCGGATCATCCACAAAGCCAGGCGCGATGACCCATTCCACCAGAAACGGCATGAAGATCTCTGCCAGGGCCGTGAGCGTCAGCAAAGTGACCACAAGAAATGACAGCACTTGGGAGGCAAAGGCTCTTGCCTGCACCTTGCCGCCCCCCTCCAGTTCTTTGGCAAACAGCGGCACGAAGGCGGAGTTAAAGGCGCCTTCAGCAAACAGTCGGCGGAACAGATTCGGGAAGCGGAATGCGGCATAGAAAGCGTCCGCCACAGGCCCCGTCCCCAGGAGGGCGGCGATCAGCAGCTCGCGCACAAATCCGAGCACCCGGCTCATCATGGTGTAGCCGCCGACGGTGGTTGCTGAGCGAAGCAGGTTCATAACCGGTCCGGGTTCATCAAATCAGGTGAGCTCTTTAGTGTCACAAAGCGGCACAGGCCGTTAATGTTTGCTTAACCGCTGAAGATCAAGCGGCCGCCTCGCTATCGGCCTCATTGGGCGAAAGCACGGCAAGCAGCTGGCGGCGGATGGCGGCGCGCCGGTTGGCATTGGTGATCTTCTGGTTGGTGAGATCGGTGACGTAGAACACATCCACCGCCTTTTCGCCGAACGTGGTGATGTGGGCCGAACCAATGTTGAGATTTAGCCGGAACAGGGCTTCGGTCAGGTCGAACAGGAGCCCGGTGCGGTCCAGCCCGTTCACCTCGATCACGGTGAAGACGTTGGTCGAGGCGGTCGACTAAGCCTCCGGGTCGGCCGTGCCGGGGGTTGGACGGCTGTCTAGGAGACCGGCGGC
>JBCDIP010000622.1:0-2314 GCA_038748855.1 Pseudomonadota bacterium | reverse complement strand
GCAGGCGGCGTTGGAGGTGGCAGCTTTGCCGCCGGCGGAGGTGCCTTCCGGTTCACTTTGGTTTCAGCCGGCGCCGTCAACGGCCCGCGGAACAACCGGTCATAACAGTCAAGACGTTGCAGGCTCGATTGCATCTGGATGCATTCCGCCACCCCGTCTTGCCCATGGGCCGGTGCGGTGAGAAGCGCAACCCCGATCAGTGCGCCGCATATGCCCCAATAACCTTGCATTCAGCGTTTGTCTTTAGCTCTCACCCGCCCGCGCAACGATGGTCGGCAAGATGTCTTCCGCCCGGTTCACGACATCAAGGTGCACCTCAAGATTTGCTCTGATGAATTCCTGAGAGCGCATATGGTTGAGCAAGTCCAGGAGAGGATCCCAGAAGCCTGCAATATTGGCCAGAATTATGGGTTTGGTATGGCGGCCCAACTGTCGCCAGGTGCTCATTTCGATGAGCTCCTCCAAGGTCCCTACACCGCCGGGCAAGGCCACAAAGGCGTCCGCCTTGTCAAACATGGCCATCTTACGTTCGTGCATGTTTTCGGTGACGATAAGGTCCTGGACGTCCTCCAGCATCATCTCGCGTTTGATCAGAAACTCCGGAATAATACCGGTCACGTATCCGCCGTGCTCCAGGGTCGCCTTGGCGGTGATACCCATCAGGCCGAGCGAGCCGCCGCCATAAACCAGCCCCACTTTGGCTTCGGCCAGTAGCCGGCCCAAAGTGTGCGCCGCACTGGCATAAACCGGGTCAATCCCGGGACCTGAGCCGCAATACACGCAAACGTTTTGAATCTTACTCATAGATACCGACCAGATAGGGACTGGCGATTCAGGTCAAGACGAATCGGGCCGCCCAGCGCGACGCTAAGCGGCCCAAATGACGTTTACGTGGCAGAGAATTGCTAGTTTTTCTTCTTGGTCAGGGTCTGGTGCGCGCACACCACGCTGCCGCCGCCAGGAATCAGACAGGCCGGCGAGAAGAAGAACGGAGAATTGGAGGCCGGCTTCGGGCGCCGCTTGGCCACGCGTTTCTGCGCTTTTTGCGGCTTATTGAAGTTGTAAATCGTCTTCGCCTCAGCATTGCTCACCGGCAATGCGGGCGTCAGCGCCAACGACAAACCAAACACGCCTGCCACAGCCATGGCTGCACCGCAGCCCAATTTGTGCACTTTCATTGATGTCTCCTCCATGTTGTCTCAGCCGACAATCGGCCCCATCCATCACAGGAGACATTCAAACACGGCCCTTGGCAACCACCAAATGGTTTATGGCAGTCATCCAGTGGGCGCGGT
The DNA here is from genome assembly GCA_038748855.1 of Pseudomonadota bacterium. Classification (GTDB taxonomy): domain Bacteria; phylum Pseudomonadota; class Alphaproteobacteria; order Rhizobiales; family CAJQND01; genus JAAEUE01. The sequence goes on along the minus strand of JBCDIP010000622.1, from coordinate 1,019 downwards.
CCATTTCTCACGCATGGTGACCAGTTCCTCCGCAGCGGTAGGATGCACCGCCACGGTGGCGTCGAAATCAGCCTTGGTGGCCCCCATTTTCACGGCGATGCCGAGCAGCTGGGCCATCTCGCCCGCATCAGGTCCCAGGATGTGACAGCCCACAACCTTGTCAGTGGCCGCATCGACGATGAGCTTCATGGTCATCTTCTCCTCACGCCCCGGCAGGATAAACTTCATGGGCCGGAAGCGGGACTTGTAGATGTCCAGTTCGCCATACTGCTCCTGCGCCTCCGCTTCGGTGAGCCCGACGGTGCCGATCTCCGGCTGGGAGAAGACGGCCGTTGCGATGTTTGAATGATCCACCGCGGTTGGAGTGTTGTTGAAGACGGTCTCTGCGAACGCGGCGCCTTCGCGAATGGCCACCGGGGTGAGGTTCATCCGGTCGGTCACATCGCCCACCGCATAGATGTTTGGCACAGAGGTCTGCGAGTAGGCATCCACCGCAACCGCGCCATTGCTGCCCAGTTCAACGCCGGCTTCTTCCAGGCCGAGGCCTGCCGTATTGGGCACCCGGCCAGTGGCATACATGATGAGCCCAGCCTCAAGTGTCTCGCCTGATTTGAGCGTGGCGATGTAGCCTGAACCGGACGGCTCGATCTTGGCGATGTCGCTCTCGGTGCGCACATCAATGCCCTTGGCCCGCATCTCATCGGCGAGATTATCGCGCAAATCATCATCAAAGCCGCTCAGGATCTGTGGGCCCCGGTAGACCTGAGTGGTCTGAAGACCGAGGCCATTGAAAATGCCGGCAAACTCAACGGCGATATAGCCGCCGCCCACCACAATCACCTTTTCAGGCAAGGCATCCAGGTGAAACGCCTCATTGGAGGTGATGGCATGTTCAGAGCCCGGAAACTCCGGCACAAAGGGAGTGGCGCCGGTCGCAATCAGAATGTGCTTCGCGGTAACACTTGTGCCGTCATTCTCCAGCTGAACGGTGTGCGCATCCGTCAAGGTCGCCCGCGACT
>JBCDIP010000621.1:0-2324 GCA_038748855.1 Pseudomonadota bacterium | reverse complement strand
GGTTTGCGCCCAGGGCATCCCCCCGCCAGTCCGACGTAATGATCGTGGCAGGTACGCTCACCAACAAAATGGCGCCGGCGCTGCGCAAAGTTTACGACCAAATGCCCGAGCCGCGCTATGTGATTTCCATGGGCTCTTGTGCCAACGGTGGCGGCTACTACCACTACTCCTACTCAGTTGTCCGCGGATGTGACCGGATCGTGCCGATCGATATCTATATTCCGGGCTGCCCCCCGACAGCCGAAGCGCTGCTTTACGGGGTGCTGCAGCTGCAGAAAAAGATCCGCCGCACCGGCACCATCGAACGTTGAGAAACATACCATTCGGCTATGAACGAACAGACCAAAGCGAATGCCCTGGACGCCTTGCGCGAGCTGGCTGAGCATATCTCAGCGGAGCTTGAGAACGAGCTTGTGTCCAGCGAGATTGCCTATGGCGAACTGAACCTTGTGGTGGTGGCTGACCAGATCCTCAAGGTTCTGAAGTTTCTGCGTGATGACCCAACCTGCCGCTTTGTCGTGCCAATCGATATCACAGGGGTAGATTATCCCGGCCGCGAGAAGCGGTTCGATGTGGTCTATCACCTCCTTAGCCCCTACCAGAACCAAAGGATCCGGGTGAAGCTGGAAACCGATGAAGATACGCCTGTTCCCTCAGCCATCGGGCTGTTTCCCATGGCGGATTGGTTCGAGCGGGAAACCTATGATCTTTACGGCATCCTGTTCTCCGGCCATCCGGACTTAAGACGCATTTTGACCGACTATGGTTTTGACGGCCATCCGCTGCGCAAAGACTTCCCCACCACAGGCTACAAGGAAGTGCGCTACGACGATGAGCAGAAGCGGGTGGTGTATGAGCCTGTGAAGCTGGCCCAGGAATTCCGGTCGTTCGACTATTTGAGCCCTTGGGAAGGCACCGATTATGTGTTGCCCGGTGATGAGAAGGCAAACTGAACATGGCCGAGTCTGAGCTTCGTAACTTCAACATTAACTTTGGGCCGCAACACCCTGCTGCTCATGGTGTTTTGCGCCTTGTGCTTGAGCTTGACGGCGAGGTGGTTGAGCGAGTTGACCCGCATATCGGCCTGCTGCACCGGGGCACAGAAAAGCTGATTGAAACCAAGACCTATCTGCAAGCGGTGCCTTATTTCGACCGGCTCGATTATGTGGCCCCGATGAACCAGGAGCATGCCTTTGCTCTGGCCACGGAAAAGCTGCTTGAGATCGAAGTCCCCATGCGCGGGCAGCTCATACGGGTGCTCTACTCGGAGATTGGCAGATTGCTCTCACATTTGCTGAACGTGACCACGCAAGCCATGGATGTAGGCGCGCTGACGCCGCCGCTCTGGGGCTTCGAAGAGCGCGAGAAGCTGATGGTGTTCTACGAGCGCGCGTCCGGCTCACGCATGCATGCGGCCTATGTGCGTCCCGGCGGTGTCCATCAGGATCTGCCGCAGCAACTGATTGATGATATTGGCGTGTTCTGTGACGAACATCCCAAGGTGCTGGATGATATTGAAGGTCTGCTCACCGGCAACCGCATCTTCAAACAACGTAACGTGGATATCGGCGTCGTCTCGCTGGACGAATGCTTTGCCTGGGGCTTTTCGGGCGTCATGGTACGCGGTTCGGGCGCGGCTTGGGATTTGCGCAAGTCGCAGCCCTATGAGTGTTACGAGGACCTGGAGTTTGATATTCCCATCGGTAAGAACGGGGATTGCTATGACCGCTACCTGATCCGTATGGAGGAAATGCGCCAGTCCATCAAGATTATGCAGCAGTGCATTGAGAAGCTGAATTCGCCGGAAGGCCAAGGCCCGGTGTCGTCAACAGACGGCAAGATCGTGCCGCCCAAGCGCCCCCAGATGAAAAAGTCCATGGAAGCGCTGATCCATCACTTCAAACTCTATACGGAAGGTTATCACGTGCCGGCTGGCGAGGTTTATGCGGCGGTTGAAGCGCCGAAGGGAGAGTTCGGGGTCTACCTGGTCTCTGACGGATCCAACAAACCCTACCGCTGTAAAATTCGCGCGCCTGGAGTTGCGCATCTTCAAGCCATGGACTTCATGTGCCGCGGTCACTTGCGCGCCGACGTTTCGGCGGTTTTGGGATCGCTGGATATTGTGTTCGGGGAGGTGGACCGATGAGTGTGCGCCGCCTTGCTGAGGTTCAACCTGATGCCTTTTCACCGAACCGGGAAACCACGTCGTTCGCAAAAGCTGCGGTGAACAAGTACCCCAACGGAAAGCAGGCCTCGGCAGTGATCCCTCTCTTATGGCGAGTGCAGGAGCAAAATGCGGGCTGGGTGTCCGAACCGGCCATTCG
>JBCDIP010000620.1:0-2325 GCA_038748855.1 Pseudomonadota bacterium | reverse complement strand
AGGGTCATGAACTTGGAGAGATAAGAGACAATGTGAGCGGCTGAGAATATCATGGTCTTGGTGTTGCCATCCTGCTGGCGCTCCCCATCAATCTCCAGCCAGATATCAAGCTTCTGAGGATTTGGGATTTCATCGGTGGTGACCAGCCACGGACCCACCGGGCCGAAGCCATCAATGGCCTTACCTTTGATCCATTGGCCGCCTCGTTCCAGCTGGAACTCGCGCTCGGACACATCATTCACAACGCAGTAGCCGGCCACATAGGACAGAGCATCTTTCTTGGACACATACTTGGCGCGCTTGCCAATCACGATGCCCAATTCCACTTCCCAGTCCATTTTCTTGGACCCCTTGGGGCGCACAACATCGTCGTTTGGACCGGCAAGGGCGTTCATGGTTTTGGAGAACAAGATGGGCTCGCTTGGGATCGGCATGCCGGCTTCTTTGGCATGATCCTTGTAGTTCAAACCGATGCACAGAAACTTCTGAAAGCCGGTGACCGGCGAGCCAATGCGGGGGCGGCCCTTAACCAGTGGCAGAGAGCCTGGTCTGATTTTCTTGAGCTGCGCGAGCTTCTTCTCAAGAACGGCTGGGGTGATGTCATCAATCTTGCCAGAAAGATCACGGATCTTTCCGTCGTCATCCAACATACCAGGTTTCTCACGGCCTTTTGGGCCATACCGCAACAATTTCATTTTGGGACTGCCTCATTCGAGTTAGGCGCGGACAGTTTGGTCCGCACTGGGATGGAAGATCGGGTTATAGCCCAAGCGCAGCGCTTCGACCATGGGCAAAGGCGTAATGACCTGCACAGTTCCGTCGGATGGGCGCGCGCACTGTTCTGTGTACCCTTCAAACGTCCATTTCAAGAGGGACTGCCCGTGTACGGCCCAAGCCGCGCCCTGCCATTCGATCATGGCGCCTGTCGGCAGGCTGGCGATCGGCTCAGCCACCAAACGCTTTGTCCTGCCATCAAGCCGGTGGCCATGGAGCACGCGGTCAAAGTCTGGCGCAGAGGGTCGCGTGTCCAGCTGGCGCGCCTGCGCAAAGGCTTCCAGAAACCGCACAGCATCTTGGCGCCGGCACTCAAAGCAAGGCCGGTGTCCGGCCGTCAAAGCGGTCACTTCGTCCAGGAAGAACAGTTCCGTGTAGCTATTGGGTGACATGAGTTGGCGTTGCCGGTTCTTAAAAGACAAGACGCAGCAGATCCAAGCCCTGCTTGCCCACCTGCGGTTGGTCAATTGCTGGCCGGGTCCATGAATGCGGCCACCTCGGTTTCCAAAAAACAGTCCGCGGGCCGGATTAACGACAATCTCTCCCCATGGATCGACCCTGTTTTGTAGAGGCATGGATGAGCCTACTTGCTGGCGCCCGGTCTGTTCAGAACAATCACGTGCAACCGCCTGGGCCCGTGTGCACCGAGTTCAATCTTCTGCTCAATGTCCCCGGTGCGCGAGGGACCGGAAATCAGGTTTACCGTCCTCGGCATTTCGCCGTCGCCATAGACCGCGCGCACCACGTCCCAGGCATCTTCGTATGACCCTGCGATACGCCCCGATTCCACCACCACGATGTGATTCTCCGGCAGGAAGTTCAGTGAGGTTGGATTGTCGGATCCGGACGTCATCACCAGCGTGCCGCTTTCGGCCACTGCAGCAAAAGCCCTGGATACGGAAACCTCGTCCGTTTTGCGCGCAGCACCCACGGCGACTTCCAGGCTGCGTGCCTTTCCCCAAGGCAGCTTGTCCAACGCGGGGTCCGATCCGCGCCGGACCTTCTGTGGCAGGTTGTGGAGACGCAGATAGTTCGCAATCGCTCCAGGGATTTCTGAAGGTGTTCTCACCTGCTCCACGGTGCCGTTCACCGCTTCCATCCTCTCACAGAACTGTTTTACGTTCTGCGCCACCGTTCCCGTGGCGCGCTCCGGGACAATATTGCGTTTGTGATCTTCAAGCCGGTCCGCCACGGTTTCCAAGCGATCCATTGCGTCCGCGTCCACATTCAGCGATGTGCGGATGCGGCCGAGAATCTGTTCGCGCCGGGTCGCGTTGTCAGACATTGTCTCGTTCCTTCCACATTTGCTGAAATGTCTTACCTTGTGGAGCGGGAAGGTCCCGATACTTTAGCCAACCGCCCGCAAGCGGCACGTTGGATAAGCGGCCCGAGCGCCCGGCTCGCCACTTCAGAAGGCGTGATGCCCAGCTTGTGACGCGCTGGTAGAACTTCGGCCGCAATGCAAACCAAGCCCAGACGCCTAAGCCTCTGCGCATGGCAAACGGGGTGAGATGCTTCTCGAACTCCCGCTCGCGCCAATGACGCATCATT
>JBCDIP010000619.1:0-2334 GCA_038748855.1 Pseudomonadota bacterium | reverse complement strand
GCCGGCGCACGCGTCCGTAACCCGCCGGCCGCCCACGTCCAAACACGAACAGGCTCAGTTATGTTCTTCAGCGCTTGCTCGCCCTGATCAGCAAAACTGAGGGCGAGGCTTGCCGCCACGTTCTGCTTCACCGTGTCTGACACGGCGATCCCGCCAGGATCGGCGGCACCCTCCAGCCGCGCGGCAATGTTCACACCGTCGCCCAGAATGTCGTCGCCATCAATGACCACGTCGCCAAGATTGATGCCGATGCGAAAGTTCAATGCGCCATCGCCCTCTCCGGCGTGAAGGTTCTGTTGCCAGTCAACAGCGCACTTAACCGCGTCCACCGCGCTTTGGAACTCGGCAAGAATGCCGTCTCCCATGAGTTTAACCACCCGGCCCCTATGAGCGGCGATCAAAGGCTCGATTACCTCCTCGCGCAGGGTTTTCAGGGCAAGAAGCGTGCCTTCCTCGTCCGCCCCGACCAGGCGCGAATACCCAACCACATCAGCGGCAAGTATGGCAGCGAGCCTGCGTTCCATCTGATCGCTCTTTTAAGGTGTCGCAGTCCCGCCTATTCCTTCACCTCATGCACCTCGATAATGTTGCCATCAGGATCATAGAAGAAGATCTGCTCCCAGCCCGACATGGCCCAGGCGCCGTAGTCTGAATAGGGCACGCCCTTCTCCTCAAGGCGCTTTTTGAAGGCTGCGATATCATCGGTGCGGAACGCCACATGGCCCCGTTCCACTGGGTTCACCGCATTGCCGGTGCGGAAACCGCACTCAAGATCCTTTTCGGCAATATGGACCTGCATCTCCCCATCCGTCACAAAGGCCACATCGCCCGGATAACCCTGGCCCTTGATCCGCCCTTGGCCCATCTGAGGCTCCGGGTTCATCTCCAAAACCTCCTGGTAAAACTTGTCCATAGCTGAGACATTGGTGGTGCAGTAATTGATGTGGTGGAGCTTGAGCTTCATAGGCGGCCTTTCTTCAACGCAAGGGGTGCGAAATCGTGCGCGATCGTAGCCGCCGCCTGGGCCCCTGTCACCAGAAAGAGGGAATGTGATGGAAAAGAGGGTTTTGGGACGCACCGGGCTTGAGGTCTCCGTGCTCACCTTTGGCTGCGGCGCCGTGGGCGGGCTGATGCCCAAAGGAGACCCCGCCGACCAGCGCCGGGCCGTGGAGATGGCCCTTGAGGCGGGCGTGAACTTCTTCGACACCGCCCCGCTCTATGGCAACGGCACATCGGAAACCAATCTCGGCCACATCCTGAAAGACCTGAAACCGGACATCGTGCTGGGCACCAAGGTGCGCTTGAAGCCCGGCGACACAGCGGACGTGGCAGGCGCTGTGAAGCGCTCGGTGGAAGAGAGCTTGCAGCGGCTCCAGCAAACCCATGTGGATCTACTTCAGCTCCACAATCCCCTCGCGATGACCCCGGGTGAAGGCGAGCTCAGCCCCGACCAGGTGCTCCAGGACGTGCTCCCGGCTCTCGAGCAGGCCAAGCAAGAGGGCAAAACCCGCTATATTGGCACGACGGCCATAGGCGACACTGCAGCCCTTAACCAAGTGGTGGACGCCAAGGTCTTCGACACCGGCCAGATCATCTACAACATGCTGAACCCAAGCGCCTCCACACCCATCGGCGCAGGGTTTCCCGGCCAAGACTATGACGGCCTGCTCACCCGCGCCGACGCCACCGGCATGGGCGCTATCGTGATCCGCTCTCTGGCAGGCGGCGCCCTATCGGGCTCAGAAGACCGCCACCCGCTCGGTATGCCCGTGGTTGCACCTATCGGCTCGGGCGATGACTATGCGGCCGATGCGGCCCGCGCCCGGCAATTCTCATCATTACTTGAGGCGGCCGGCTGCGAGAGCCTTGTGGAACTGGGGATCCGCTATGTGGCCAGCAACGCAAAAGTGCCCACCTTCCAGGTGGGTCTCGCCACGGTAGAGCAGTTCGAGAAGGCCGCCGCAGCGGTGGAGAAGGGCGCGCTGCCCGCAGATGTGCTGAGCGCAATTGCCGAGCTGCAGGCCGGCTTTGCTCAAGGTGAGGGGTGATCGCTATGGCAGACAGACTTATCGATCTCTCCCAGCCCATTGTGACAGGACACTTCCGCTGGGAGGTTGAGCGTAAAACCGTCAAGAGCCACGCGGCCGGTGACATTGCGCAGATCACCTGGTTCGGCGCCGGGGTGCATGGCTTCACCCATGTGGATTCTGAGCGCCATTTCGCCGCCGAAGGGCCAACGTTTGACGATCTGCCGCTCAGCCGGTTTGTGGGGCCGGCCGCGGTGCTGGACCTGTCGCACATAGACGCGAACACCGAAATCAGCGCCGCCGATGT
>JBCDIP010000618.1:0-2342 GCA_038748855.1 Pseudomonadota bacterium | reverse complement strand
GTGCAGAAGGGCGAAAAGCTGGAAACCGTCGATATTCTATCTTTCTTGGTGGAGGGATCTGATCCCACCACAGGCGCCCGTTTCTCGTTGGAAGAGCTGGTGGATCAAACCGCGTTTCTGTTTCTGGCCGGCCATGAAACCTCCGCCAGCGCGCTCAGTTGGTCGGCCTACCTCCTCTCCATGTCTGAGGAGGTGCAGCAACGGCTCCATGATGAGGTGAGCTCAGTGACACAAGGAGGCCCGGTGGAGTTCAGCCACATCCGCGAGTTGGCGTTTACGCGCAACGTCTTCCGCGAGGCCCTGCGGCTTTATCCGCCCGTGGGTTTTCTGCCCCGGGAGGCCACCCGTCAGGAGGTGATGCGCGATAAAAAGATCAAGCCGCGCGATGTCATGCTGATCTGCCCCTGGCTCATTCATCGCCACAGGCTCATCTGGGAAAAACCAGATGTGTTCGATCCAGATCGGTTCGAAACCGACAACTGCAAACACGCCGTTAAGTCCCATGCCTATACGCCTTTTTCCATGGGGCCACGCACGTGCACGGGTGCAGGGTTTGCCACGCAGGAAGCAATTTTGATCCTGGCCAGCTTAATCGCCGCCTATCGGTTGGAGCCGGTACCGGGACATGTCCCAGAGCCCGTCGGCCGCCTGACCATCCGCGCTGAGAACGGCATCAAACTGAAGCTCATCAAGCGCTGATTAGGCGCCATACTCGTCATGGCGGCGGACCCACGCCATGGGATGTGGCAGGTCATCCTCGCCGCGCCCGTTGGGCAAAAGGTCAAGATATTGATAGGTGACATTCAGCATGTCGAGCCCGCGCGCATAGCACGAATAGGTATGATAGACCGTGCCGTCGTCAGCCTTGATGAAGATGCTTGCACCGGGCGCCTCGCTGACGGGAAAGGTTGTCTTTGCGTAGTTGTACTCGACCTCACCGGCGCGCATTTCCGCTTCAGTGAACGAGACATGGAAGTCCCGGTTGAAACGGCTTCCCTGGCTCGAGACCCACTCAAACCGCCAGCCCATCCTGGCTTTGAAGGCTTCAATCTGTTCCAGCGGTGCAGCAGAGACAACCACAAATGCCGCATCACGCTGGTTCATGTGCACGATCGTACCATCATACCCGTCCGCCCAAAAAGAGCAGCTGGGACAGCCGGCGTCCCAATCATCGCCGAGCATGAAATGCTGGATGATAAGCTGGCCGGCGGTACCGAACAGATCGGCCAGGCTCTTCTCCCCTCCGCCGGTTTGAAAGCGATAGTCTTCCTCCACCCTCACCCACGGCAATTGCCGGCGCCTGGCACTTAGCGCATCGCGTTGGCGTGTGAAGGCCTTTTCTTCAGATAGGAGCTCTCTGCGCGCTTGGAGCCATTGTGAGCGCGTGACAATCGTTGGCGTGGTCATGGTTTCTCCTAGCGGGTTTCCGCTTCAAGATAGGGCCCAAGTTTCTCCAGGCAGGCACTCCAGCCAAGCTTGTGGCGATCACGGGCGGCCTCATCGAAGAATTGCGTGTGGGTCAAGGTCAGCAAAGTGGCGCCGCCCTGGTCCGCCAGATCTATGGTGACCTTGCTGACCCGGTCTGGCGTCCCGGCCCAGGCCCAGGTGAAGGCCAGGCGCTCATCTTTCACGATCTCCAAATACTCACCAAACACCTTGGCAGGCTCGTCATCTGGCTGAGCCATTTGGATGGACCACGCCCCGCCGACGCGCAAGTCTGTCTCGGCAATGACCTCCCCGGGATAGGGCGAAAACCACTCCGAAAGAGCTTCTGCCTGACTGAGCGCAGCAAAGACCTCGGCCGGCGTTGCGTTGTATGTGCGACGGATTGCAAGTTCAGGGCTGGTGACGTCTACAGGGGCGTTCATTCAATCTCCTCCCGCTTGCTTTCAATGTACTTGCCCAATGCGTCGAGACGCTTGTTCCAGAACTCAAGGTGCTCGTTCAGCCAGCGTGAGGCTTCATCAAGCGGTTCAGGGTTCAAACGGCAGGTAACCACCCTGCCCGCCTTCGTGCGGCTCACTAAGCCGGCATCGGTAAGCTTACCCACGTGTTTCATAATGGCCGGCATGGACATGTCGTGGGGCTCTGCCAGCTCGCTTAAAGTGGCATCACCACGCGCCAATTGTTCGATGATCTGCCTGCGTGTCGGATCGGCAAGCGCAGAGAGCGCTGCATCCAATGTTGAATAGTTAACCATGAGGTTAAGTGTATGGCTGCGAAACGCCGCCGTCAAGAGGCATTACGAGATGTCTCAGTACGGTGCGTCGAAATAATCAGCGGCAGAAATGGAGTGGAATGAGACGTCCGTGCGGAAACCAGGGGCTACCGGATGGTTCTTG
>JBCDIP010000617.1:0-2355 GCA_038748855.1 Pseudomonadota bacterium | reverse complement strand
GTGCCCCATGGCCGGATGGGCGCCAGACTGCAGAACCTGCAGATTGTGCACGGTCGGGGAAATGAACGCATCCAGCCCGGCATCGGTCAGAAAGCCGGCGGCTTTGCGCGTGCCGGCGGCGATGATCGCGAGCGCGATTTCGTATTCGGGCACCCCTTCACCCAGGGCAGACCGGCCGCCTTCCAGCATGGCAATGGCGATCTGCCCGGCCTGGCGCATGATCTCAAGTTCTTCAGCGCTTTTGATCATGCGCATGTCGGCCAAGATCGCGCTGACATCCACAAAGGTCGCTGCAGTGTGGGCAGCATCCAAATGGGCCGAGATCAGGGCCGGCGTCTTAAGCTTCTCAAGCCCGATGGTTTTGCCTGGACTGCCGCCGAGAGCCGCACTTAAGATTTCGTCCCAGTGACTGGCGCCGCGCGGATCTTCCCAGCTGCGCACATCCTCCACCCAGGTCATGGCCTTGACCATGTCGCTTTCCATGAGGGGCGTGATCACAATCGGATCATCGTCTTTGGGCACCAGCATCAGCGAAGGGCGCCCGAACTCGATGCCGAGATAGCCCCAAAAGCCGGCAAGCCAGGATATGCTGTCTTCGTCGGTGAGAATGGCGATGTCGATGCCGGCCTCTGCAAGCCGGGATTGAAACTGCTCGGTTCGAGCTTTCAGGGTGTCTTTCATGAGGTGTGCCATCTAGCTGTGCTGGTCGTCCTGACAACCTCCATAGCGCGAAGTGTGTCGGCGGGCGACATCTGATTGTCGCCTGTGACCAATCCCGCCTTTTCAACCCTGGGGGATACTTTCCACTGCGACGGGGGGCCGCGCCGGAAGAGGGTTTGCACTGAGGGCTGACTTTCGACTAAGGTATGAGAGGGAAAAACAAGGCTGGCGGGAGAAGCCGGCCTGTTAAGTGAGGTTAGGGGCGTCTGCATGGCGAATAAAGCTGCCAACGGTAAACATATGGTCCGGTTTACCGGCGTTCAGAAAAGCTATGACGGCGAAACACTCGTCGTTAAGGACCTGAACCTGGACATTGCTGAAGGTGAGTTCTTGACAATGCTGGGGCCATCAGGCTCCGGCAAGACCACCTGCTTGATGATGCTGGCAGGCTTTGAGCCGGCCACACACGGCGAGATCTTCTTGAACGATCAGCCGATCAACAATGTGGCCCCGCACAAGCGCGGCATCGGCATGGTGTTCCAGAACTACGCACTGTTCCCCCACATGACGGTGGCGGAGAACCTGGCGTTCCCTCTCCAAGTCCGCAAGATGGGCAAGGCAGAAGTGGAAGAGCGGGTCCAAAACGTCTTGAACTTGGTGGAACTCGGCTCGTTCGGTAACCGGCGCCCGGCGCAATTGTCAGGTGGCCAGCAGCAACGCATCGCTGTGGCCCGCGCTCTGGTGTTTGAACCGGATCTGGTGTTGATGGATGAGCCGTTGGGCGCGCTCGACAAGCAGCTGCGCGAGCAGATGCAATATGAGATCAAGCACATTCACGAGAACCTTGGCGTCACGGTGGTCTACGTGACCCACGACCAATCAGAAGCGCTCACCATGTCGGACCGCATTGCGGTGTTCAATGATGGTGTGATCCAGCAGCTGTCCTCGCCGGATGATCTTTACGAGCGCCCGACGAACAGTTTTGTGGCGCAGTTTATCGGCGAGAACAACAAGCTGTCGGGCACCGTGAAGAGCGTGGGCAAAGACGGCAACTGCAAGGTCGAGCTGGACAGTGGTGAGACGGTTAACGCGCTCAACGTTGCCACCGACGGCAAGGGCACGAAGACCATGCTGTCGTTGAGGCCCGAGCGCGTAATGGTGAACCCCAAACGCGGGGAAGTGCCGAACACCCTGAAGGGTGAGATCAAGGAACTGATCTACCTGGGCGATCACATCCGCACGCGTATGGAAGTGGCCGGTCATGACGACTTCATCGTGAAGGTTCCGAACACCTACGGTCACGCGGCTCTGGCCGAGGGCACGAAAGCGACCATCGGTTGGCACACGGAAGACTGCCGGGCTCTTGATCCCATGCATTTGGCGTGATGGGGCAAGACGCGTAGAGCTGGAGGGCAGCTCTCCGGTCAGAGATTTGGCGGTCTGATGCCGCCAAGGGAGGTGGCGAAAGCCACAAGCACTAAGGGAGTACAACTTGATGACTTTGAAAACATTGGCGCTGGCCACTGCGAGTGTGTTCGCACTTGGCGTTGGTGCCGCTTCTGCGTCTGATCTTACGATCACGTCGTGGGGCGGTGCTTACACAGCGTCTCAGCAAAAGGCCTACGGTGCACCGTGGGAAACCAAGACCGGCAAGAAGATCCATTGGGAGAACTACAATGGCGGTCTGGGTGAAAT
>JBCDIP010000616.1:0-2357 GCA_038748855.1 Pseudomonadota bacterium | reverse complement strand
TTTGCATGATGTTAGGTGAACATAGCATTTGTGGCAAACGGAGATTTGCGAGAGGCTAAGCGGCAAAACTGAACGCAAGGATGGGAGGTCCAAGTGAGTTTGGCCGAGACGGGATCGCACGATCTGCAGCATATTGATTTTGACCAGTTTGCGCGTATGGCCCTTTGCCATCAGCCAACGCCGATCGAAGCCATGGTCCGTCTGAGCGAGCATCTTGGGGGGCCAAGCCTTTTCATCAAACGCGATGATTGCACAGGGCTCGCCACCGGTGGCAACAAGACCCGGAAGCTGGAGTTTCTGGTGGGTGAAGCGCTCACAGAGCATGCCGATATGCTGGTGACCCAGGGCGCGGTGCAGTCCAACCACGTGCGCCAGACAGCAGCAGCCGCGTGCCGCGCGGGGCTCAAATGCCACGCCCTGCTGGAGCGCCGGGTGCCGGACCGCGACGCCAGTTATGAGGAAACGGGCAACGTATTCCTCGACAAGGTCTTCGGCGCCACCATGGAGTTCCGCCCCAGCGGCCTCGACATGAATGCCGAAGCCATGGCGGTCACCGAGAAGCTGCGCGCGGAAGGCCACAGGCCCTATTTCATTCCCGGCGGTGGTTCTAACGCCACGGGCGCATTGGGCTATGCTTCCTGTGCTCAGGAAATTGCAATGCAAACGCAAGCAACAGGACAGACCTTCGACTGGCTCGTGATGGCAACGGGCAGCACCGGCACGCAAGCCGGCCTTGTGGCCGGCTTTCACGCCATTGGTTTGGATCTGCCTGTGATGGGCGTCAGCGTGCGCCAGCCGCGCGAGCGGCAGGTAGATGCGGTGCACGGCCTCACCAAGAAGACATTGGAGAAACTGGGCGCGCCGTCCATTCCGGCCAGCAAAATCCTGGTGGATGACGGCTATGTGGGCGAAGGCTACGGCATTCCGGCTCCCTCAACCCTTGAGGCCATCTCCATGGCGGCCAAGTTTGAGGGCCTCCTTTTGGATCCGGTCTATTCCGCCAAAGGCATGGCAGGCCTGATCGGCCTGATCCGCCAGGGCTTCTTCAAACCCACAGACAATGTACTGTTCCTCCACACGGGAGGATCGGTGGCCCTGTTTGCTTATGAGGATCAGATCCTCGCAAGGAGCGCTTGAGGTTTTAACCGCCGGCACCCCGGCACAAGTTTCGACGAAAGGGAGACTACGATGAAACACACATTCAGGACATTGGCACTGGCCACAGCACTTGGGCTCGTGTCCGTTCCGGCACTGGCCGCTGAGAAGGTCAATATTGGCGTGCCGTCATGGACCGGCGCACAAGCCATTGCGCACCTTCTCAAAGAAGTGGTGGAATCACGCATTGGCGGTGAAGCCGGCTTGGTTCCCGGCAACAACGCCACGATCTTCCAGGCCATGGACCAGGGCAAGGGCGACATTGACGTGCACCCTGATGTCTGGCTGCCGAACCAGGAGAGCTTCACCAAGAAGTATGTGGACGGCGCGAAAACCGTGACCCTCTCTAAGAACCCCTATGAGGGCAACCAGGGCTTCTGCGTCTCCAAGCAGTTCGGCGAAGCCAACAACATCACCGACATTGCTGACCTGGGCCGCCCGGACGTGGCGGAGAAAATGGACAGCGACGGCAACGGCAAAGGCGAAATGTGGATCGGCGCGCCGGGCTGGGCTTCGGCCAACGTGAATGAAGTGAAGGTGCGCGACTATGGCCTGATGGACTTTATCGAGCCTGTCCGTGCCGAGGAAAGCGTGAAGACCGCCCGCGTGAAGGACTCCATCGCCAAGAAGGAAGGCTATGCGTTCTACTGCTATAAGCCGCACGCCATCTGGTACATGTTCGACGTGAAAATGCTCACCGAGCCCAAATACGATCCGGCAAATTATGTGATGGTGCAGCCGTCAGATTCCCCGGACTGGTTCACCAAATCCAAGGTGGCCACCAAAGACGCGCTGAAAAACGTTCAGATCGCGTGGGCGAATACCCTCAAAGAGCGGTCTCCGGCTATCGCGGAATTCTTTGAGCGCTTCCAGCTGACCTCAGACGATGTGAGCAGCTTTGCCTATGAGATTTCCGGCAAGGGCCGCGATGCGGGAGAGGTTGCCAAGGAATGGGTTAAGAACAATCCCAAGCGGGTTGACGCCTGGCTGGGCCTTTAATTTTACCTGACACACGAACGAAGAGCGGCGCCGGAACCTGGGTCGGGCGCCGCTCTCTCAACCCCTTGAAACTGGAGAGCAACATTGTCTGCCGTGCCGCAGGAAACCACCGCCGATACCGTCGTTGAGATTTCTAACGTCTGGAAGATCTTCGGCGAAAATGCCCAAGCCGCCCTTGCCGCCATCCGCAACGACGGCCTGTC
>JBCDIP010000615.1:0-2371 GCA_038748855.1 Pseudomonadota bacterium | reverse complement strand
TGCTGACGCGCTGAACGACGAAGCTGAGGATGCTGCCGCCTGATCAGGCGCGCATTCCTGACGACATCAGGGCCTGGACAGAGATGTCCGGGCCCTTTTCATTTTGGCGCAGCCTCCAATAGCTCGATCTGTTGCGCCACGCTCACGGTGACGCTGGGCCCGTTGGCGTAGCGCACCCAGCCGCGCACCCGCACGCGCTTTCCCTTAAGGTCGGCGACAGAGAAGCCCTCTTTCTTCAGCCTCTTTGCGGTGCGCGCAGAGAGTGTGGCGGTGAAGTCGGTGCGCCAATCCTTACCAAAGTTCAAATAGGTGAAGCGTTTGGTTTCCGCCACCGCTTGAACCTCCCCCTCCACCAGTTGGAACGTGTTCTCCCGGGCGCGCAACGTGCGGGTGGCCCAAGCTTCCACCACGGTGTTTCGTTTCAACGCCCACAGGCCTTGTTTTGAGCGCCGGGCTTCAGCCTCCAAGTTGAGGAGCCAGGGTGCGCAGGCGGTGCCGCGCCGCGACGGCCAAACCCTCGCATGGCCCGCGCGGACCATCTCTGCCTGGACCCAGATAGGGCCCCCCTCGCCTTCTCCCGCAACGACCAGTTGGACCACATCGCGGCCGCGCCGGTCCTTGCGAAACCCGGGCGCAGCGAGAAGAACGGGACCCATAATGAGCGACGTCAGATGAGCTTTTGCTGCGGCAGCGCTTTCCACGGCAATGACACGCTTCGGATCGCGCGGTGGCGCAGGGATGGTGAGGCCGGCGAGCCTCACCTTGGTGTCGCCCGCCATGAGCACAATCGGGCCATCGGCAACGCCGCGGGCCGTTCCCATCTGTTGGGTGGCATTCTTGATCAGGGCCTCGGCGCAGGCGCGTGCTTCGGCCGCGTCGGCGCTCTGGGCGCTGAAGAGGAGCAAAACTGCGCCAAAAAATTGAATCAAGTTGTAGCGGATTTTACGAACGTTCCTTCATGCGCATCTGAGAGGATCCAGACTAGAAGTGCTGGGAGTTCGAAAACAATGGCCAAAAATACATATGGCAACGCGCTAGCCATGCAGGCAATGGCCTCTGATGCGCAGCTGGGTCTGATGCGCCGCCGTCCGCGCAGAGTGAAAACCGTATCGCGGCCCGTCATGGTGGTTGCCACCATGTGCCTGGCCGTGCCGCTTGTGGGGCTCGCCATTGGCGCGGGGTCCGCGATTGCGGCCGGCGACAAAGCCGCCCAAACCACGGAAATTCGTTAAGGTCTCATTAACCCCGCTGGCCGACCATGATCGGTGCTGAAGGCACGATCATGGAGCCGGCAATGCCTGTGTTGAGACACCACAGTCCTCTCGCGTTTGATGTGAGTGCGAAAGTCGTCATTTGCCGCGGCGATCACGTATTGCTTCTGCGCCGTCCCAACGGCAGATGGGATCTGCCGGGCGGCAAAGTGCGCGTTCACGAGCACGTCGTTGAAGGCTTGGCGCGCGAGGTGCGCGAAGAAACCGGCCTTGCCCTTGGACCCCTATCCAGGCTCTCAACGATCCGCCGCACGCGGTCCAACGGCAAGCGGTGTGTGGTGGTCTCCTTCCAAAGCTGCGCGATCGACACCTCAGCCATCGAGCTGAGCGCAGAGCATGAGGCATTCGGCTACTTTGGATTTGATGACGTCGCAGACTTGCGCTTGAGGGCACACCACAAGCAGGCGGTGAGGCATGCCTTCTGGGCCCTCTATCCGCCGGCGCACCAGCTGACGTGCTTGCACAGCCAGATGACCGCTGCATAGCGCCCGCTCTTGGCAATGGCCACCAGGGTGAGAAACAGCCAGAACGGCGTGCGCAGGATGCCGGCAACCACCGTCAGCGGATCGGCGCCCGGCGCCCAGGACAAGAGCAGCGACCACACCCCCCATTTGCCATACCAGGCACGGGCACGGGCCATTTGTTCGGGGCTTGCCGGGAACCAGCGGCGGTCCTGAAACCGCTCAATGCCCAGCCCCAGCCAATAGTTGATGATGGCCCCCAGCGTGTTGCCCACCGAGGCCACGATGAACAGCAGCCAAACCGGCGCCATTTGCGCCGCCTGCAGCGCGCCCAGAACCACCTCTGACTGGAGCGGCAAGATGGTGGCCGCGCCGAATGCTGCCGCGAACAGCCCGGCCAGGGCGGTGAGTTGCTCAAGGCTCATGGTTCAGCGCTTTATACTCAGGGATCGTTGCTCACGCTTCTATGGCGCGGCAGGTCGTCCGCCACCTCCAGCCAGGAGATGCGCTCGTCATAGCGGGTGTGTTCCTCGGGTTTGAAGCGTTCGGGATGGTCCAAGGTGCTGATGTGGAATTCAATCACTTTAACGCCTGAGGTTTGCGTTACCCCTTCCCAAGTGAGCGAGGTGCCGCATTTGG
>JBCDIP010000614.1:0-2376 GCA_038748855.1 Pseudomonadota bacterium | reverse complement strand
GTGGACCATTACACCTACAACATGAACATCGGCTTGGAATTCTCGCGCCAGAAGAAATCGCTTGAGCTTTTCATCAACGAAGTCATGCCCGCCTACGCCTAAAGGTTTCCAGAATGTCCAGATGTGCGCCTGACCAAGTGACAACTGTCGCCACTATTGGGGCGGGGCCCATTGGCGCCGGCTGGGCGGCGCACTTCCTGGCGCACGGCTACGATGTGCTGGCCTATATCCACGACGAGGCCGAAGAAGGGATGTTCCGCAAGATCCTGGACACGGGCTGGGTGAGTCTGGAGGGCTTAGGCCTGGCGCCGGGCGCATCGCGTGACCGGTTGACCTTGACCACAGATCTTGCCGAAGCAATGTCTGCAGCCCAGTTCGTTCAGGAAAGCGCTCCAGAGATCCTTGAGCTGAAACAGTCGCTCTATGAACATCTCAGCGGTCTTGTGCCGGACGATGTGGTGATCGCCTCCAGCACGTCCGGCCTCACCATGACCGAAATCCAAGCGCGCTGCTCGACCGCCGGCAGAACCGTGGTCGGCCATCCGTTCAATCCGCCCTATCTGCTGCCGCTGGTGGAAATCGTTGGGGGAGAGCTGTCCGCTCCCGAAACGGTGGCCTGGGCCGCTGAGTTTTATAAGGCGGCCGGTAAGGCGCCTCTGGTCATGAACAAGGAGATCCCCGGATTTGTGGCCACGCGCCTGCAAGAAGCCTTGTGGCGCGAAGCTCTGCACATGGTGGCCAGTGGAGAGGCGACGCCCGAACAAATCGACACCGCCCTCATCAACGGTCCCGCGCCGCGCATGGCCCTGCAAGGCCAGTGCATGGCCTTCCATGTGGCGTGTGGGGAAGGGGGCATGGCCACCAATCTGGATCAGTTTGGTCCTGCCCTGAAGCTGCCCTGGACCCGGCTCGAAGCGCCTGAATTGACGACTGAGTTGCGCAACCGGATGGTGGAGGGCTGCAATGAGATGGCGGCCGGTCAGCACTTTGAGGATATGGCCGCAGCACGTGACCGGGGCATTGTGGCGGTATTGAATGCGATTAAAGAGGTGAAGCCATGAATTTTGAGCCCATCATCACCTGTGCCGTCACCGGCGCGGGCGATACAACGGCAAAGCACCCGGGCGTTCCGGTAACCCCGCAGCAGATTGCCGACGCAGCGATTGACGCCGCCAAGGCCGGCGCAGCGGTGGCCCATATCCACGTGCGCGATCCGGAGACGGGCAAAGGTTCGCGCGATCCTGAGCTGTTCAAGCAGGTTGTTGATCTCGTGCGCTCATCAGATACAGATGTTGTCCTCAACCTCACGGCGGGCATGGGCGGCGACTGGGTGCCGAGTGATGAGGACCCGTCGCTCCCAGGTCCTGGCAGCGACATGATCGGCCCTCTGGAGCGCTTGGCCCATGTGAAAGACAATCTGCCGGAAATCTGCAGCCTGGACTGCGGGACCTTAAACTTCGGCAATGGCAACGAGATCTATATCTCCACTCCGCCTTATCTGCGCAAGATGGCCGAACTCACCAAAGAGTGGGGCGTTAAGCCGGAGCTGGAAGTGTTTGACCTCGGCCACATCCGGTTCGCCAAGGCGATGGTGGCTGAGGGTTTGATCGCCGATCCGCCCATGTTCCAGATTTGCCTTGGCATTCCTTGGGGCGCGGATCAGGACGTAGACACCATGAAGGTGATGAAAGACCAACTGCCGGAAGGGGCAAGCTGGGCAAGCTTCGGCATCTCCCGCATGCAGATGCCCATGGCGGCGGTGGCTGTGGCCATGGGCGGCAATGTGCGTGTGGGCCTTGAGGACAACCTCTACCTGGACCGCGGCGTTCTGGCGTCCAACGGGCAGCTGGTGGAGCGGGCGGTGGAAATCATTCAGCGCATGGGAGCAACGCCCGCAACACCCGCCCAGGCGCGCAAGAAACTGTCCTTGCGCGGCGCATGACCCCGGAACTCCGGCGCAATCTTCAGCGGCTGTTGAGCCCACGCCATGTGGCGCTGATTGGCGGGACCGATGCCGCTGTTGCCGCGGCGGAGTGCGCGCGCATCGGTTTTGAGGGCCCGGTCTGGCCGGTCAATCCGACCCGTGATGAGATTGGCGGGCATACGTGTTTTGCCAGCGTGGAAGACCTGCCTGAGGCCCCAGACGCGGTGTTTCTCGCCGTGCCACGCAGGGCGGCCATCGATGTGTTGCATCAGCTGTCTGCAAAAGGAGCAGGCGGCGTGGTCTGCTACACTGCCGGCTTCCGCGAGATGGGCGACGAGGGCACAGCCCTGGAAGCTGAGCTGATTGAGGCGGCCGGTGACATGGCGCTGGTGGGCCCCAACTGCTACGGGCTCATCAATTATCTGGACAAGGTGGCGCTTTGGCCGTTTGCC
>JBCDIP010000613.1:0-2430 GCA_038748855.1 Pseudomonadota bacterium | reverse complement strand
GGCAAAACCCTCATCCACCCGGCCCAATTGGCCATCTGCAACGAGATCTTCACACCGTCGGATGAGGAAATCGGCTGGTCCCGCAAGATTCTCGCGGCCTTCAAGGAGCCCGAAAACGCCGGAAAGGGCGTGATCACGGTCGACGGTCAAATGGTTGAGCTCCTCCACGCCAATATCGCTGAGCGCACCGTGGCCATCGCAGAGGCCATTGAGAGCAACGGGCAGGCTGCCGCATGAGCAAGACCAATTCCGGCCGCTTTTTTGAGGATTTCGCCGTCGGCGACACCATCATCCACGCCACACCGCGCACCGTGACTTCAGGCGATGTGGCGCTCTACACCGCCCTTTATGGCCCACGCTTTGCGGTTCAGAGCTCGGATGCCTTCGCCAAATCCATAGGCTATGGAGAGGCCCCGGTTGACGACATGCTGGTGTTCCACATTGTGTTCGGCAAAACCGTGCCTGACATCTCGCTCAACGCCGTGGCCAATCTGGGCTATGCGGAATGCCGCTTCTTAAAGCCGGTCTACGTGGGCGACACTTTGTCCACCACCTCAGATGTTATCGGGGTGAAAGAGAACTCAAACGGGAAGACGGGCGTGGTCTATGTGCGCTCTACCGGGTGCAACCAAAGCGGCGAAATAGTGCTGGAATACGTGCGTTGGGTCATGGTGCGCAAGCGCGATGAGGCCTCTCCCGCCCCCGATCCGGTGGTCCCTGAACTGGCCAAGCGGGTGGCGCCGGACGGCCTGGGACAAGCTTGTCCGGCCATTGTGAACGGCGCCTGGAATTATGATCTGTCCGGGGCGCCCCATCGTTTCTCAGATTACGAACCGGGCGAACGTATTGACCACGTGGACGGCATGACCGTTGAAGAAGCTGAACATATGATTGCCACCAGGCTTTACCAGAACACGGCCAAGGTGCATTTCAACCAGTTCACCGAGGGCCAGGGCCGCTTCGGACGCCGGCTGATCTATGGCGGCCACGTGATTTCGCTGGCCAGAGCGTTGAGCTTCAACGGCTTGGCCAATGCGTTCCATCTTTTGGCGATCAATGCGGGGCGTCATGTGGCGCCTCTGTTCGCGGGCGGCACGGTCTTTTCCTGGTCCAAAATCGAAGACGCTGCGGAAATCCCGGGGCGCGACGACATAGGCGCATTGCGCATCCTCACCTACGCCACGGTGGACAGGCCCTGCAGCGATTTTCCTGGCCCTCAGGAGAAAGGATTTGATGACGGAGTTATCCTAGAATTGGATTATTGGGCGGCCATACCCAAATGAGAGTGAACGCGCGAACACAGCATTTGTGTGCACATGGACATTTGCCTATGATCGAGACGCATGGGTCGAGATAAGAAACGGAATATGACGAACTCAGACATACCTCGCGAGCGACCGTTATCGCCGCATCTTCAGGTCTACACCCCGATGCTGACCATGATGATGTCGATTGTCCATCGCATCACCGGCGCAGCCCTCTATTTCGGCACAATTCTCATCATCTGGTGGCTTATAGCGGCTGCGTCCGGGCCGGCTCATTTTGACCTGGTGAACACGGTGTTCTCCTCCTGGTTCGGTCTGTTGATCCTGTTTGGTTACACCTGGGCTGCAATCCATCACATGCTGGGCGGGATCAAACACCTGTTTTGGGACATGGGCCACGGATTTGAGTTGGATACGGTGGAGCGCAACGCACGGCTGACGCTGGGCGGCTCAGTAGCCCTCACGATCCTCGTTTGGGCCATCGCATACGGAGTGACCTAGCCATGTCATTGCGCACCCCCCTCTCCAAAGTCCGCGGTCTCGGCTCCGCTAAAGACGGCACCGACCATTGGTGGCACCAGCGGGTCACGGCGGTAGCCAACATTCCGCTCGTTCTTATCTTCACCTATGTGATCATCAGTTCCATCGGCAAAACCCATGCTGAAGTGGCTGCCCTCTTGGGCTCGCCCGTGGTGGTGATCGCGCTCGTGCTGATGATCGGCTCGCTCTCCTGGCACATGCGGCTTGGCATGCAGGTGATCATTGAAGACTACGTCCATTCAGAGGGGCGCAAGATCGCCTGTCTGTTGGCGAACACGTTCTTTTCGGCCGCTATAGCTGTGGCCGGCATTTTTGCAGTGCTGAAACTTGGATTTGCGTCCTGAGGAAACCATGGCGACAAACGGAAAAGCAAATGGCGCAGGCAGCAACGGAGCATTCTCCGTAAACGGCCAGGCCTATCCTATTATTGATCACGAACACGATGTGGTGGTGGTGGGCGCCGGCGGTGCCGGCTTGCGCGCCACCTTGGGCGCAGCCCAGGCCGGTCTCAGAACCGCCTGCATCTCAAAGGTGTTCCCCACCCGCTCCCACACGGTGGCCGCCCAAGGGGGCGTGGCTGCTTCGCTCGGCAATATGGGCCCGGACGACTGGCGCTGGCACATGT
>JBCDIP010000612.1:0-2436 GCA_038748855.1 Pseudomonadota bacterium | reverse complement strand
CGGCGCTCTTCGGTGACCACATCCCGTTCGGTTTCAATATCCTTTTGGCCCACCTGAAGGTTTGTCATCCGGTCGGCTTCCAACCCCATGACGAGATCCAGCCGGTCTTTGGCAATGCGCTGGAAGTAAGCGGTGTAATCAGCCGAGGTAAAGGCGTTGTCCTGACCGCCATTGCGCTTCACAGTTTTGGAAAACTGGCCGGGAGCAACGGTTTTCGTGCCCTTGAACATGAGATGTTCCAGATAATGGGCAACGCCGCTTTCACCCGGGGGCTCATCGGCAGACCCCACCCGATACCAGACCATGTGGGTGACCACTGGGGCGCGGTGATCAGGGATCACCACCACCTGCATGCCATTGTCCATGGTGAATGTTTCCACCTTTGAACCTGCTGCATGGATATGTTGGGTTGCGCCAATCAGAGCAAGGAGCCCCAAGGCGAGACCCCAGAAATGAAACCGTATATTGGAAATCATGGGTGAGCTTTCTCGATTCGACTGACGGTATAATCGCGCCAACATGTGCCAGCGCGCCGTCAATCGCAAATTAAATCTTGGTAACACGTAAGTGTTGAAAGGCTCAAACCCGGCTCAAAAACTCATGTTTGCGGGGTTGGATCAATTATCGGAAAACAGGCTCGGGAAGTTCCAGATCGTTCCGTAATTGGGGTTTTTCGCCTGTTTCTTCTTCAGGCTGGCCTGACGGAGCTCTCTCATGAGTTCCTCATGGGATTTCTCTTTACCATCAGGATGGGTCTTGGAAATGCCATGTTGGGCGTAAATATCGCCCGCTGGCTGCTGGACCGGGGGCTGATAGGCAGCGGGTTGGCCAGGAACCGCCGGTTGAGCGGTAACAGCCGGTTGGCCGGGCGTTGTGGGTTGACCATAAGCCTGCGGAGTGCCGGCCGGCGGCACAACTTGAGAGCCAATTGCGCTGGGCGGAGTGGCGTAAGTGCCTTGTGCGGCGGCCTGGCGGGCTGCCGGGTTCAGGGTGCCGGTCACGGTTTCACCCGGCGCCGGAGGTCGCAGCTGCAAATCTGGCGGAATGGCAAGCGTTTGATGGGTCCGCACCAAACGCTCATCTGGCACCTCTTTGCTGAGCCCCAGTGTGTCGTTCAGCATCTCAGCTGGAGAGTTGCTGCAGCCTGCGATCAAGAGTGCGGCCGCGCAAACCACGCCTATCGAAACTTTATTAGTCAAAGCGCCACTTCCCATCACTATCGGCTTTTGTAAGCCTTCACTACCAAGGGACAACAGGTCCTAGTGTCCCAATACGGCGGAACAATGACGCGCGCGCTAACGCTATTCAGCTGCGCTCGCTTCCCCCGAATGCCCACCAATTTTCCACGAAGAATACAACAAGCCGGCCACCCCCGCAACTATGGCCACGTCGGCAAGGTTAAAGATGTACCATTGGAACGAGCCCACGTGAAAGAAGAAGAAGTCGGCCACCGCTCCGTGAAGGATGCGGTCCAGCATGTTCCCCAGCGCTCCGCCGATCAATAAGCCTAAGGAAACTGCGGTAAGCCGGTCTGTGGCCCGCACCAGCCAAGCGGCCAAAACGGCCACGATCGATGCCATCACGGCCACAAGGATCCAGCGACCGGTCTGGCTGGAGGTGGCAAACCAGCCATAGGACACGCCCCGGTTCCAAGCCAGCACCAGGTCTAAGAAGGGGGCCACGCGCACCGGCTGGCGCTCGGCAATGTTGAAGGGGCCGAGCATCCACCACTTATGCCCCTGATCAATGGCAAACGTGATGGCGGCGAGGCTGGCCCCCAGCTTGGTGTAGGACGTGAGGCTCACTCAGCTGCTGCCTTGCCCGCATCCCATTCGCGCACCGCCGCCGCATCTCGGGCCGACAGCTCCGGATAGTCCGGGTCTGAGCCCACATCGGCCAGCACCTTCCAGGAGCGGGCGCATTTTTGTCCCTCCGCAAGCGCGGGCACCACAGCAACGCCGGCCACCTCTTCCATGCGGAAGGACCCTTCGGGCCCCTCCCCTTGGCTCAGAGTTGCCCCTGAGGTGATGGAAATTTCTGCCAGATCCAGGCCGTCCAGGGCGCTCATCAGGCCGTCATCGGAGATATAGACCTCAGGCGCAGCTTCCAGCGAGGAACCAATGCGCTTTTCGCGGCGCTCGATCTCCAACGCCCCGGTCACCACCCGGCGCACTTGGCGCACCTTTTCCCACTTGGCCGCCAGCGCGTCATCGCGCCAGCCTTGAGGCACATCGGGGAATTGGCGAAGGTGAACCGAGCCATCTTCAGACGGGAACCGGGCAAGCCACACCTCTTCCATGGTGAACGCCAGCATGGGCGCAAGCCACGCTGTCAGACAGCTGAAGAGCTCATCCAGCACCGTTCGGCAGGCCCGCCGGGTCGGCGAGGAAGCCGGATCGCAATAGAGCGCGTCCTTGCGGATGTCGAAGTAAAGCG
>JBCDIP010000611.1:0-2439 GCA_038748855.1 Pseudomonadota bacterium | reverse complement strand
CTGCGGTTCAACTTCCGCGGTGTGGGGCGCAGTCAGGGTATGTATGACAATGGCGCAGGCGAGCTCTCAGATGCGGCCGCTGCGCTGGACTGGCTGCAGACCTTCAACAAGGATGCGCGCACATGCTGGATTGCCGGGGTCTCTTTCGGCGCCTGGATCTCCATGCAGCTCTTGATGCGCCGGCCGGAGATCGATGGCTTTTTGTCCATCTGCCCCATGGCCAACCATTACGACTTCTCGTTTCTGGCCCCCTGCCCGGCGTCAGGCCTTTTTGTGCATGGCAACAATGATTCCGTAACGCCGCTTGATGACGTCAACAAACTGGTGGAGCGGCTGAAGACCCAAAAGGGCATTGTCATCGACAATGAAGTGATCGACGGCGCCAACCACTTCTTTGAAGGCAAGCTGGAAGAGTTGATGGATGTGACCGTCAACTATCTGGATGCCAGATTGAAGTCTGACGGCAAGGTTTAGACCGGGCAGAGCACACCGCCCGTGAGCGGTTCAGGGCACCCGGTGGTGCCGGGATAGCTCAACGGCAGCTTTCGCAGCGAGCGCACAGCAAGGTAAGCAAAGGCTTCCGCCTCCACACTGTCTCCGTTGAAGCCATAGTCTTCCGGCACAGACACCTTGGCGCCTGACCGTCCCAAGCGGCCTTTGAGCTGGCGCATCAGCTCGGGGTTCTTGCGTCCACCGCCGCATATCACCCACTCTCTCGGGACTTCGGGAAACCATCGCGCACTGCGCGCAAGACTGGTGGCGGTGAAGGCGGTGAGCAGAGCTGCGCCGGCCTCCAACGACAATCCTTCAGCAGCAGAAGCGTCGAAATCGTTGCGGTCCAGCGATTTTGGAGGCGCCAGATCAAAGAAGGGATTGACCAACATCTGTTCCAGCAGCGCTTCGTCGAACTGACCTGCACCCTTGCTGGCAAGGGCGCCGTCAATATCGGCTGATGCGCCCGTATGCCGGTGCACCCAATCGTCTACCAACGCATTGCCGGGGCCGGTGTCGAAGGCCATCAGATCGCCTTCTGGGCCGATGTAGGTGACGTTTGAAACACCGCCGATGTTCACAAACACGGCCGGCGCCACATTCAGCGCCTGCGCCATGGCCCTGTGATAGACCGGAGCAAACGGCGCCCCCTGCCCGCCCGCACAGACATCTGCTGCGCGCAGATCAAACACCGTGGCAATGCCCAATGCACGGGCCATTTCAGCCCCATCGCCAATCTGCACCGTCAAGCGTTCATGGGGTTTGTGGATCACCGTTTGACCGTGAAAGCCGATCACATCCACATCGGCCGCGCCCAATTGCTGGTCCTTGAGAAAACCTTGGACCGCGCGGATATGTGCGTTGGTGATCTCAGATTCCGCTTGGGCAATGGCTGGGGGCCGGGCGGTGCGGTCTGTCATGGAGCTGGCTTCCGCCAGCGCATTTGCGATCACTTTGCGCTGGTCTGCGCCATATTCCACCGACCAGTCTGCTCGCCGGCGTAATACGCCTTCGCCGTCCGTTTCAATCAGGGCCACATCTATGCCGTCCATAGACGTGCCGCTCATCAAACCGATTGCTCTGAGCACTTCCGTCACCGGCCGCTCCCGTGTTATGAGCCATGCCTCATTTGGCAGACCTTGGCAGATTCACACAAGTCTCATGACCCAGTTTAAATCCGACTTCCTGCGCATTTTACAAGAGCGCGGCTTCATCCACCAGTGTTCCGACCCGGAGGCCCTAGACGAGGCCGCCGCCAACGATGTGATCACCGCTTATATCGGCTTTGACTGCACGGCCACGAGCCTTCACGCCGGCTCGCTCTTGCCCATCATGATCTTGTACTGGTTGCAGCAAACCGGGCACAGGCCCATCACGCTCATGGGCGGCGGCACCACAAAGGTTGGCGATCCGTCCGGCAAAGATGAGAGTCGCCAGCTCCTCAGCGACGAACAAATTGCCGAAAACATGGCCGGCATCAAGAAGGTTTTCGCCAAACTGCTCAAGTTCGGCGACGGCCCGACCGATGCGATCATGGTCAATAACGACGATTGGCTGAAAGAACTCAACTACATCGCGTTTCTCCGCGACTATGGTGCTCATTTCACCATCAACCGGATGCTGTCGTTTGATTCGGTGAAACTTCGGCTGGACCGGGAACAGCCGCTGACCTTCCTGGAGTTCAATTACATGATTCTCCAGGCCTATGACTATCTGGAGCTGAACCGGCGCTTTGGCTGTTCATTGCAGATGGGCGGCTCTGACCAGTGGGGCAACATCATCAACGGCATGGAACTGACCCGCCGGGTGGCCGGCAATCAAGCCTTCGCCCTCACCTCGCCGCTGCTGACCACAGCTTCGGGCGCAAAGATGGGCAAATCGGCATCAGGCGCAATTTGGCTCAACGGGGACATGCTGAGCGCTTACGAGTTCTGGCAATACTTCCGG
>JBCDIP010000610.1:0-2448 GCA_038748855.1 Pseudomonadota bacterium | reverse complement strand
CCCGCGCCTGGGCTGCGCAGGGTCTGTGCCGGCCGCCTTCTCTGCGGCCAGTTCAATCAAGCTGGGCAGAAAGCCTGCCAGGGTTTTGCCCCCGCCCGTAGGCGCAATCAGCAGTGCCGAGCGCCCCGCTTTCGCGTGACCCCAGAGCTCCAGCTGATGATCGCGTGGCGCCCAGCCGCGCGCGCTGAACCACCCGGCAAAGGGTTCAGGCAGCGTGGGGGGATCGAACAAATCCGCCATGGCAAGTTGGTCGCGGCGCATGGCGGCTACTATAGAAGATTGCCGGGCGCGAGGGGATCAGAAATCCCGGGTTACGGTCAAGTTCAGGCCATGCTCGGTGAAGTCATAGAATTCCACATTCGAGAGGCCATGAGTGACGGTGTACTCAAGCCGCGGGGCGAACCCTTTGAAGTTCCAATCGCGCTTGGTCACCGAGCTCACAAAAGCAAGGCGCGTATCGCGGCGCGGCGCCGTTTTGTTCGGATAGGTGCTGTCGTAGTAATATTGATGCAGCCGGGCTTCATTATAAGTGGTGATGCCCCAGGGCCATTCCTTGTAGTGGCCAAGGCCGCCATAGCCGCCCCAATACTCGTTGTGATTAAGCTTGGACAGGCTGCGGGTCACCCCATAGAGCAGGAACAGGGCTTCTTGCGGCGTGATGCCGACAGTGGCCCGCACATTCGCGTTGAAGTCCCGGCCGTTCAGGTACTTTGCATCGTCGTAACGCTTTTCCATGTAATCAAACGTGGTGCGCACCGAGACCTTTGGACTGACCTGCTTCTTCACGGTGATCCGCGGCCCCACCGCATGAGAATGGCCCTCGCCGCCCAGCCACCGGCGGAACGAGGTGATCGCCACACCCACGGAGTTTGGGCCGTTGGTGCGCCGCATCTCCAGATTGCCGCTCAGCTGAGTATCGTCAAAATCGCTGCCGGGATACTCGCTGTGGGCCACGGCACCGGCTGCAATGATCGACAGGTCCTTGGTGACCTTATGGTTGTAACTGCCATAAAGCCCGCCCTTGAGGCCAAGGCCGCTCTCTTCCTGGTTATCGATGTCTAGGTTGAACGGACCCAGCGCGATGGTCTTGTGGCGCGAGCCTTTCTTGAAGTTTGTGCTCGGCGCCAGGGTCAGATAGCCGCCGAACTGCCAGGGCCGGCGTTCATCAATATGATCCAGCAGGTCCTGGAACACTTTGCGGTTCGAGTCGTTGGCATTTGCGGACAAGAGCCGGTTGAGATGATGCTTGGCCGCGTCATCATCCTCCATCTCGTAAAGTGTGGCCGCGAGTTCTGCGCGCACGCGGCCCAATCCGGGCTGCTCAGCCAGCATGTCCCTGTAAATCTTGACCGCCTCTTCCGGTTGGCCGCGCCGGCGCAAAATGGCCGCCTTGAAGAAGCGGGTGCGCTGTTCGGCAAACTTGCCCTTAAAGGGATGCTGAGCCATCGCCTCTTCCAGGCGATCAAGCTCATGAGCGGTAATCAGACTGGAGAAAAAGTGCAGCTTGCGGCCCTCATCACGGGCCCAGGCGGGCACATCGGTGTCTGGTTTGGGGATGCTTGAGGATTTTGGCAGAGGAGGGTGCTGGGTGGCAGCGAGCGCAAACGGGCTGGCAACGGCAATGGCAATTACCGCTGTTGCTCCTCGCAACGCTGTACGCGCACAAAATCGCACTCAGATCTCCAAGACCAAAACATCTCAAACTCACTGATTGGATTACGCTGACTTACAACTTACGAAGGAACGCAACTTAGCGGGTGGCGCGGAAGCCTCCACGCAGCAAGAGGTCGGCGCGGTTGCTGCCGCTTGGTTTGGTGCCGCTGAAGCCGATGGAACCGGCCACATCTTCCCCGTTCGGGCCATAAACACTGCCCACCACGGCCGACTTGTCGATCACGTAACCGGGGTTGCCCTGGTTGGTGATGCGCAGAATGCCGTGGAAATCGTTGTCTTCGATAATGCCCTGCATATCGCCGGTGAGGGGCAAGGAAGGATGGTCGGCCGCGGTCGGCGCTGCGGGTGGGTTGGTGCTGTCAAACGGCACCTGGTTCCAGTTCCCCGCATTCACGATGATGTTCGTGTCTTCCTTATTGATATGCTGCATGTTGGTCATGTTGCCGGTCCAGGTGGACGCAGCGAAGTTCATGTTGAAGCTCATGTCGGCCGTGGTCCACCACTCGCCCGCGTGGCTGCCGTTGCCCCCTTGGGTGGATTCCCCAAAGAAGCCGCCCGTGTAGGTCGCCGTGCCGCCGGGCAGGTTGGCCACGTCTGTCTTCGTGCCGTTGGCAAAGTAGACAACCCAAGGGCCACCGGCGCCGCGTTTGTCGGTCGTCACATAGCGCCACACGTCCACATTTGCGGTCGACGGCAGAGCTTTTTCCAAGAAACTGTCGGTCTCTTCGTTGATGGCCCAGTATTCGTTTCCAAGGCCGTCATGGTCGCGCAGCT